>NZ_JBLVOH010000023.1:3030-22677 GCF_053543675.1 Microbacterium umsixpiens | reverse complement strand
CCGCTGCGTTACGCCGACGATCTGGTCATGACCCACGTCGCCGTCGTGTCGTCGCTGGTCCCCGGCTCCCTGGTGGTCGAGACCGACCGCGACCGACGCATCCTCTACCTGCATGTGATCGGGGTCAGGAACCGCGCCGACGTCGAGAAGCAGCGTGCCGGAGTGCTCCGCTGGGAGCGACGGGTCGTCCGGGCGCTGGGCGACCCCGCGCAGTACCGCGCACTCAAGGCCGACCAGCGCGCCGGCCTGACCGGATCGACGAAGGGCGGTGCCCGATGAACATCCTGCTGCTGCTGATCATGGTGGTCTTCGGCATCGCCGCCGTCCTCACCCTCGTCCGCATCGTCCGAGGACCGTCGATCCTCGACCGTGCCGTCGCCTCCGACGTGCTCCTCACCGAGGTCATGTGCGTGCTCGGGGCGGAGATGGCCATCAACGGTCACACCCGCAACATCCCCGTGCTCCTCATCATCGCCGCGATCGGGGTGTTCGGCTCGATCTCCGTCGCCCGGTTCGTCGCGAGAAGGGACAACACGACCTCATGAACATCCTCGGTCTCGTGATCCCCGACCCCGTCATCGACGTGGCCGTGCTGGTGCTGATCCTGCTCGGGGCGCTGCTCTGCCTGTCGGCGGCGGTCGGGCTGCTGCGCTTCCGCGACGTGCCGTCCCGGCTGCACGCGGCGACCAAGCCCCAGGTGCTCGGGCTGCTGCTGATCTGCATCGCGATCGCCCTGTCGCAGCGGTCGGTCGGCGGCATCCTGCTGGGATTCGTGCTCGTCGCGCCCGTCGTGCTCATGCAGTTCGCGACGGCGCCGCTGTCTGCGCACATGGTCGGACGACAGGCCTACCGCAACGGCACCATCGAACAGCGCGGCCTCGTCGTGGACGAGCTCGCCGAGTCGAAGCAGACCCCGCCCGCCGCCGGCTGAGCTACCCGCCGGGGTGTGCTCTGTCGGCTGAGCTCGTCCGGCTGACCGCGCTGCCGCCGTGAACGGTCGGTGCACAACTCCTCAAGAATCCGCGCGACTCTGCCACCGAAGCGGATTATCCCGGCGTGAAGCCAGATTTCCGAGGAGTTGCGCACACCGCATGGCTGCCAACGGGGTCGACACTGCTCCTACCCAAGGCGAGATTCGGGACGAACCTTCCCTTTCGTGAGCCTCGCCCCTCAGCTATGCCCTCCAGGACCCAGACTCGCTCGAATGAGGCCATGGACCGTAAACGAACGCGCAGCCGCGCTGTACAGCAGCATCGTTCTCGACCGAGCGGAACTTCTCGCCCGACGAATGACCGGACGAGCTATCACGCGAGCCATCGACTCCGGCCACCTCCGACGGCTGCGCCGCGACCGTTACGCAATCGAACCCGTCGATCCTGATATCGCGGAAGCGGTCCGCATCGGCGGGCGCCTGTCGTGCATCTCGCTTCTGAGCCAGATCGGTGTATTCGTGCATGTCGTCGACGCACTGCATGTGCACGTCGTTCCAGGGTCGTCTCGAATTCGTCCTCCTCGATCGAGGCGAACCATCCTGCACTGGCAGTCGTGGTCGGGGCAACCGAGCCCTCTCCATGTCGCTCCCCTCGCGGACGCCGTCGCGCAGGCCATCCGGTGCCAGGCTCCGCGGGCATCTGTCGCCACCGTCGACAGCGTGCTGCACCACGGATTGATGACTCGGGAGGAAGTGATCCTCATGTTCTCTCAACTGCCTGTCCGGTTCCGTCCGTTGCTCGCGCTGATCGATGCCTCGGCGGGGTCGGGGCCCGAGACTTTCATGAGGCTCATTCTGCGAGCGCTCGGGGTCGCGTTTGAGACCCAGGTGCTGATCGAGGGTGTCGGCCGGGTGGACTTCCTGGTCGAGGGGTGGCTCATCATCGAGTGCGACAGCAAGGAGTTCCACGAGGGTTGGGCCAAACAGGTCGATGATCGGCGGCGGGATATGGCAGCTGCGATGCAGGGGTATGTGACGATCCGGCCCCTTGCGGTCGACATTCTGCGGAACGATCCGACCGTCCGACAGGCAGTCGCCGAGGTCGTCCGGGTAATCGGACCGCGCTTTCGGCCCACGACTCGTTCATAACTCCTCAAGGATTGGCTGTAAGGGAGCCCAGATGCCGGCGAAAGCGAGGTCGGTGCGCTTTCTTTAGGAGTTGTGAACACCGGTCGCGACGAACCCCCGCGAGACCGACCGTCAGAGGCGTGCGGCGAACTCGTGGATCAGGCGGGCGGCGGGCTCGGAGTCGCTGATGAGCGTGCCGTGTCCGTGGTCGGGGATGACCTCGAGCGCGGCACCGGGGATCGCGTCGAGGATCTCGCGGCACCAGCTCATCGGCGCGAGCGGGTCGTCCTCGCCGCGCAGCACCAGCACCGGGCACTCGATGCGCACGAAGGCGTCCTCGGGCTCGTGCACGACGGTGGCACGGATCTTGCGGATCAGGTGCGGGCCGCCGCGGAGATACTCCCGCGCGCCGCGCCAGATCACCAACGGCCGCTCGCCGACGAGATCGGTCAGGAGGTAGCGGGCCTGTGCCGCGATGTTGCGCGCGGCCTTGTTCACCGTGGGGCCTGCCAACACCACGCCTTCCACCAGCGACGGATGCCGCGCGGCGAGCTCGGCCGCGATCTGGCTGCCCATCGAGTGGCCGATCACGACGACCGGGCCCGACTCCACCTGCTGCAGGTAGGCGGCGACCAGGTCGGCGTGGCGTTCCATGGTGAGGGTGCGCGTCGGCTCTGGCGCCTCGCCGAATCCCGGCAGGTCCAGGGCGATCACCCGACCCTCGAGCCGCTGCACGACGTCGAGGTAGACGCTCCGACCCATCCCGATGCCGTGCAGCAGGAGATACGTGTGCGGGCCTTCGCCGAACGTCTCGGCGATGAGCGTGGCGCCGCCGTGCTCGAACTCGAGGAGCGTGACGGTCGTACCCTTCGGGGCGAGGTAACTGGATGGCACCTCCCCACGGTAGCGGAGCAACCTGCACCGTCCCTTCAGGTCGGCGCAGCTCGCGGATCAGCCGGTCGGCGACAGGATCAGCGTGTCCACCTCCGACGCATCCACCGCCTTCGCGGTGTACGCCCACGGCTTCTGGAGGCCGACGGCCCAATCGGCGGTCTGGTCGGTGTAGTGCTCGTGGAAGGCATGACCCGAAGCGCCGGTGAGGTGGTTCCAGGTCGAGGCGTCGAAGTCGGACAGGTCGATCACCATGCGCATCGACGGCACCGTGGTGGTGGCGTACGAGACGCCGAGTTCCCACCCGGTCGCGTTGACCACCGATGCTCCGCCGCTCACCGGGTACGGCCCGCGGTTGAAGAGGGCCTCGACGGGCGCGATCCCCGAGGTGCCGAGGGTGTCGCTGGTGAGGGTGATCGCGTGCAGGTCGCCCCAGTTCCAGCGCGTGGGAACGTCTCCCTGCAGGGTGACGAGCTCGTCATAGGCCTCTTCGGCGGACAACGCCAGCATTGCCTCCATCCCGTCGACGTCGATCTGCGGATTGCTCCAGAGCGGATCGGTCGGGTCGTCGAGCATGTCGGCGACGACCGTGAACAGGCGACCCTGTCCGTCGATCGGCAGGGGCTGCTCGCGCTCGCCGAAGATGTTCTGCACGAGGTTCGACCAGAGCACGTTCGCGTAGGCCGCGGCGGGCGAGGAGGCCGCGTTCTGCCCGTCCCACGGGAGCAGGAGGTCAACGGCTGCCTGGACGTCCGCGCGACTCACGTCGACGTCGGCCATGGCGGTCGCCAACTGCGTGCCGATCCACATCTCATCGTCCATCTGGATGTCGCGCATGTCCTGGGCGGTCAGCGGAGCGGCGGCCGCGCGTCGTTCGACCAGGTGGGCGATGCGCGCCGCGCGATACCCATAGTCCCAGTCGCGGGAGAGGAAGAAGGCGTAGTCGTCGGTGACGATCGCGTTGTTCGCGGTGACGATGTACCCCGAACTCGGATTGTACGAGACGGGCAGTTCGTCGAACGGGATGTAGCCCGTCCAGTCGTAGCTGCTGTCCCAGCCCGGCTGCGGCATCCATCCGTCGCCGGCACCGCGGATCGGGAGGCGCCCCGGGGTCTGGTAGCCGATGTTGCCCTCGGTGTCGGCGTAGATGAGGTTCTGTGCCGGCACGTCGAAGAGGGAGGCGGCGTAGCGGAAGTCGTCGAAGTCCTGCGCGGTGGAGAGGGCGAAGATTGCGGTCGCGGTCGTGCCGGGGTCGAGCGCCGTCCAGCGCAGGCTGACGGCGTACTCGGCGTCGTCCTGACCGACGGGCGGAGCGGCGGGCGCCTCGGTTCCTTCCCCGAGCGCCGGCTCCGGGTCATCGGCGATCGCGGTGAAGTCGTCGGTGAGGCCCGAGATGATGGGCCCGTGCACGGTGGAGCGGATCGTCAGCTCGATATCCTCGCCACCGGCGACCTTGATGGTCTCGGTGCTCTGCTCGAGCGGGACCAGTGCTCCGTCGCGCCAGTACTCGTCGCCGACCACCCGCTCCACGTAGAGGTCGGTGACATCGGTGGTGAGGTTCGTGAAACCCCAGGCAACGTGCTGGTTATGGCCGATCACGATGCCGGGAAGCCCGGAGAACGAGAAGCCTCCGACGTCGAACGGGCAGGCGTCGTTCACGGTCGAGCACTTCAGCTGCACCTGGTACCAGACCGATGGCAGCGACGCGCCGAGGTGCGGGTCGTTCGCGAGCAGCGGCATCCCGGTCTCGGTGAGATCCCCCGAGACGACCCAGGAGTTCGATCCGATGCCCTCGCCGACATCTCCGACGAGCTCGCCCGCAGCCTCGATCACACTCGAGGTCTCCTGCCACTCGATCGTGGTGGTCGCCTGCTGGATCTCGCCGTCTGCTTCGGACGGGGTGTACGCAGCCGGTTCGGCGCCGGTCTCGAGTGCGGGCACCGTCGAGATCTTCGGGACGATCACCGGATTCTCGTCGAACGGGTAGTCGGGGTAGAGCTTCGCGAGCATCTCGCCGGTGTCGACCGTCTCGCCCGCGTCGGGATCCGTACCGGCAGCCAGCTCGGCGGCCAGGAGCGAGCGCTCGGTCTCATCCTCGATGTTGCCGCGCAGATCCCAGGCCATGGCCTTGAGCCAGGCGACCGAATCCGCGGGCTCCCACGGCTCGGGAGCATAGTCCGGGTTCTGGATGCCGAGAACGGCATATTCGAGCGAGAGCTCGGCGCCGGACCGTGTCGCGAGGTAGGCGTTGACCCCGTCGGCATAGGCCTCGTAGTAGCCGCGCGTGGTGTCATCCATCGCCTCGACCTCGGCTTCGGCGACGGTTCGCCAGCCGAGTGTGCGCAGAAAGGCGTCGGTCGCCGCCTGGGACTCTCCGAACATCTCGGCGACGCGCCCTGCCGTTACGTGGCGGCGGAAGTCCATCTCGAAGAAACGGTCCTGCGCGTGCACGAACCCTTCGGCATAGAACAGATCGTCGGTCGAGTCGGCCGTGATCGTCGGGATGCCGCGGTCATCGCGCTGCACCGTGACCTCAGCCTTCAGACCGTCGAGCTCGACCGTTCCCGAGGTCTGCGGGAAGGAGCGCTGGATCGTCCAGGTCACGAAGAAGGCGGCGGCTACGGCGATCACGGCGATCCCGGCCACAACGAGGAAGGAGATCCGTCCGATCCGGGCTCCCAGTGAAGGGCGCGTGGATACGGCGGACTCCTGCGAATCGGTCATCATCGTCGAGAACTCTTTCGGGTAGACAGGTGGAACTCAGTCCCACCGAGCCCCAGTGCGCGTTTCAGGGTCGCGCCTTCGCATCATATCCGCCCGAGCACTCGTGGATCATCCATTCAGAAGAATGTGTTATGTTACCCGTTGCGCTCCGCGCAGAACGGGGACGATGCGGAGGCTCGGTGCGATTGCGTCCGGGCCGCCATGTCGGCCGCAACGAGTGGTGGGGGAACCACTGTGGTCGAAGGAGGGTGTGATTTGGTGGGCATGGATGGTGCGCTGGAACGGCGTTCGGTGAGTGACGACGTCTATCACCGGCTGCGGGACGCGATCGTCGACGGTGAGCTTCGGCCGGGCGAGCGGATCCGCGACTACGAGCTGGCGACGGATCTCGGGACGTCGAAGACGCCGGTGCGGCACGCGCTGGCGCGACTTGCCGAGGGGGGACTCGTCGAGATGCAGCGTAACCGCTACACGCGTGTGGCACCCCTCGATCTGGACCGCATCCGAGACGCGATCGCGCTCTTCGGTGACATCTGGATCGGTTCGGTACGCCACGCGATGCCGCTGATCCAGGCCGACGACGTCGCCTATCTCGTCGATCTCACCGAGGACATGTCCGCTGCGGTCGTGGACCACGATGTCGTCGAGTTCGGTAAAGCGTTGCGCGCCATCGTGACCGGGTTCGCGCGCATCGAGGGCAACACCACGCGGGTGACCGTCATCGAGTTCCTCGGCCCGCAGATCCGTCGCTTCACGCAGCACGCGCGCGGGGTGTTCGACTGGGTGGCGGTCGAGCGATCCACCGTCGCCATCCGTGAGGCCATCCGGCAGCGCGACGCGGCCGGAACCCGTGCTGCCATCGTGACGCTCTTCGACGAGGTGCTGCCGGGCATCATCGACCGCGCCGAGGAGCTCGACGCCGCTGACGAACGGCGCAGCGCCGGCGACTCACCCGCCTAGCGGGTGCACCCGTCCGACGTCGGCAGCACCGGCTCCCCGCGTCTGCGGTACGGCGTCAGTCGGTGCCGGAGTCGAACGCCGCGCCCTCGGACGCCGTGTCGACGGCATCCGCCAGGTTCTCGTCGGCTTCGGAGATCGACCCGTGGACCGACTCGGTGATCTCGGCGGACTCTCCGGCGGTCACCCGGCCGACCAGCTCGCCGGTCGCGCCACCCACGAGGCCCAGGCCTGCGTACTGCTCGAGGCGGGCACGCGAGTCGGCGATGTCGAGGTTGCGCATCGTGAGCTGGCCGATACGGTCGACCGGGCCGAAGGCGGCGTCGCCGACGCGCTCCATCGACAGCTTCTCGGGACCGTAGGACAGGTTCGGCGAGACGGTGTCGAGGATGGTCCAGTCGTCGCCGCGGCGCAGACGGATCGTCACGGTGCCCGAGATCGTCAGGCCGACCCAGCGCTGGATCGACTCGCGCAGCATGAGCGACTGCGGCTCGAGCCAGCGGCCCTCGTACATGAGGCGACCGAGGCGGCGACCCTGCTCGTGGTAGGTGGCGAGGGTGTCCTCGTTCAGGATGCCGTTGACGAGACGCTCGTAGGCGATGAAGAGCAGCGACATGGCCGGGGCCTCGTAGATGCCGCGCGACTTCGCCTCGATGATGCGGTTCTCGATCTGGTCGCTCATGCCGAGGCCGTGGCGACCACCGATCGTGTTCGCCTCCATGACGAGGGCGACCGGGTCGGAGTACTCGACGCCGTTGATGGCGACGGGACGGCCGGCCTCGAACGTGACGGTGACGTCTTCGGTCTCGATCGCGACCGACGGGTCCCAGAACTTCACGCCCATGATCGGGTCGACGGTCTCGAGCGAGACGTCGAGGTGCTCGAGGGTCTTCGCCTCGTGCGTCGCGCCCCAGATGTTCGCGTCGGTCGAGTAGGCCTTCTCGGCGGAGTCACGGTAGGGGAAGTCGCGGGCGACGAGCCAGTCGCTCATCTCCTTGCGACCGCCGAGCTCGGTGACGAAGTCGGCGTCGAGCCACGGCTTGTAGATACGCAGGCGCGGGTTGGCGAGCAGGCCGTAGCGGTAGAACCGCTCGATGTCGTTGCCCTTGTAGGTGGAGCCGTCACCCCAGATGTCGACGCCGTCCTCCTTCATGGCGCGCACCAGCAGCGTGCCCGTGACCGCGCGGCCGAGGGGCGTGGTGTTGAAGTACGTCTTGCCGCCGGAGCGGATGTGGAAGGCGCCGCAGGAGAGGGCGACGAGGCCCTCTTCGACCAGGGCCGTCTTGCAGTCGATCAGGCGCGAGGCCTCGGCGCCGTACTCCAACGCACGGCCCGGGATCGACGCGATGTCGTCTTCGTCGTACTGGCCGAGGTCGCCGGTGTAGGTGAAGGGCACGGCACCCTTCTCGCGCATCCACGCGACGGCGACGGAGGTGTCGAGTCCTCCGGAGAAGGCGATGCCGACGCGCTCGCCGACGGGCAGGGACTGGAGGACCTTGGACATGCTTTCCAGTCTATCCGCGTGCGGCGTGTCGCCCCGTGCCGCGTCAGATCACGCGCACATCGACGCCGAGCGCCGCGTACGTTCCTATCGCGCGGCGATCGCATGTGACGAGCGTCATCCCGGCGGCTCTGGCGCACAACGCGACCAGGCCGTCGTAGACCGCTCCACCGGCGATTCCAGCATCGGCGAGGACGTCGACGGCGGTGCGCGCGTCCTCTTCCGAGAGTGAGATCGACCGGGGGAACGCAGTCCGGATCGCGCGAGCCGCGGCGGGAGGAGTCAGACGATTCGGGCCGGGGAGGCGCGTGAGAACGGAGTAGGTCTCAATCGAAGCGTGGCCTGCGAGTCCGAGGACTGCGCCGGCGCAGGCGTTCTGGACAGCGAGGTGCGCGGTGTTGTCTTCGACGAGGAGAGCGACCGCCGCGCTCGTGTCGAGAAGGAGGTCAGCGCTGGTCGGCAAGGCGCAGCTCGCGGATGTCTTCGGGCGTGAGAGTGGTGCCAGACGACGCGATGACGAGGCGCCCGTCCTTCTCGATCAGGTTGTCCGGCGCCTCGATCTCGATTCGGATGCCGTTGCCGTCGAGGATCAGGTCGACCGGGCCCGGGATCAGCCCCACGCGCTCACGGAGCGGCGCAGGGATTACGATTCGTCCTGCCTTGTCCATGGTTGCTTTCATGCCATCAGGATACCATCGCCAAGTCATGAGCATCCGGGCCGCCGCCTACTCCGACCGAGCGACATCCTCATGGCGTGCCGTGCGCAGCGGGGAGAACAGGACGATCAGCGCGGCGACCGTGAACACCACCACGGCCATCGCGATCGTCACGCGGTAGCCGAACGCGGTGGCGAGGCCGCCCGCGAGCAGTGCGCCGACGAGGAAGGTGACGCGGTTGACAGTGCGGATCGACGCGTTCAACCGCCCTTGCATGTGGTCGGGGGCTGCGGCCTGGCGATAGCCCATCTCATTGGGATCCTCCAGACCCATACCCAACCCGAACAGGAGCTGCCCGATTCCGAGGGTGATGGCGACGATCGCGAGAGAGGTGATGTCCGAGAGTGGGAGGACGACGATCGCGGTCCAGGCGAACGCCGACAGGATGCGTCCGGTGAGCACGGCGCCGCCCACGCCGAATCGTCTCCCCGCCACCGGGGCGAGGAGAGCGCCGGCGAATCCGCCGACGCCGCCCATCGCGAGGACGATGCCGAACATCAGCGGACTCAGTCCGAGTTCCCTCAGCGCATAGGGGGCGAATGCGGTCAGCGCGATGCTGTTGCCGAGGA
This sequence comes from Microbacterium umsixpiens, assembly GCF_053543675.1. Taxonomy (NCBI): domain Bacteria; kingdom Bacillati; phylum Actinomycetota; class Actinomycetes; order Micrococcales; family Microbacteriaceae; genus Microbacterium; species Microbacterium umsixpiens. The sequence goes on along the minus strand of NZ_JBLVOH010000023.1, from coordinate 13,260 downwards.
ACCAGACGTTGATCGAGGCGGCCATCGGGGCGAGCGTGCGGTGGGAGTACGTCCAGCGCAGGCCCTCCATGATGTCGTGTCCGAGGTGGCGGCCATCGGTCCGGCGCTGCGCCTTCGCCTCCTCGACACGGATCCGACTCAACAGCACCGCGCTCACGACGTACGCGACCGCATCGATGAGGATGGCGAACGGAGCGCCGAGCCAGCCGACGAGGGCGCCACCGACCGCGGGGCCCGTGGTCTGGGCGACCGTGCCGGCCTGGCCGAGGCGCGCATTCGCGGCCACGAGCTGATGCCGGGGCACGAGGCGGGGGAGCATCGGCTGCGCGGCCGAGTCCGCGATGAGGGTCAGCGCGCCGTAGAGCAGGAACAGGGCGCCGAACGACCAGACGGTCAGAGTCCCCGTGAGCCACAGCACGGGCACGAGCGCGAGCGTCAGCGCACGGCCGATGCTCGCGAAGACCATCGCCGGCTTGCGCCGCCATCGGTCCATCAGTGCGCCGACCACCAGGCCGAAGAGCAGGTAAGGCAGGACGTTGGCCGCGTTGAGCAGGCCGATCTCGAACGGGGTGGCGTCCAGCGTCGTCACGATCAGGACCTGGAACGCGATCGCGGTCACCGCCCCGGTGAACGCGCCGAGGGTGGAAGACGACCAGTAGAGGGCGAAGGCGGGGACGCGCAGCACCTCTTTGGGTCTGTCGCTCATTCCGCCTCGCTCCGTCGCCGCCCGCTGCTGTCATCCTATTCACCGCCTTCTCCCCTGGTGGGTCGAGCCAGGGAGACGCAGCAGGAGGTGGGAGAGTAGACGCCACGGAGGTGCGACATGGGCGGAGCGGTCCTGTGGGGCGTGATCGCGGCGGCGCCGCTGTTCATCGGCGCGGTGCTGGCACTGCTCCGGAAATGGCCGCCGCGGTGGCTCGGCATCGTCCTCGGATTCGGCGCCGGTGCCCTCATGGCCTCGATCGCCTTCGAGCTCTGGGAAGAGGGGCTCGACCTCGCCGGTCCCGTCCCGCTGGTGGTCGGCGTCGCGGCCGGTGCCATCAGCTATTACATCGCCGACCGCATCCTCGATGCCCGTGCCGCGAAGAGCAAGTCCCAGGCGGGCGGTGGCCAGCTCGCCGTGGGCGCGCTGCTCGACGGCATCCCCGAGCAGCTCGTGCTCGGCATCGGGCTGGCATCAGGGGAGCCGGTGAGCATCGCGCTCGTCGTGGCCATCCTCGTGTCGAACCTGCCCGAGTCGATCGGGTCCGCCGCCGACCTGCTCGAGGGGGGCATGGCGAAGTCGCGTGTGCTGCTGCTGTGGGCAGGGGTGGCCGTGATCTGTGCGGCGGCGACCGTCGCGGGCTTCGCACTGGCGAGCGTGACGGGTGACGCCTTCCGTTCCGCGTCGAGTGGCTTCGCAGCCGGGGCGCTTCTGGTGATGCTCGTCGACTCGATGGTTCCCGAGGCGCAGTCCAAGGCCAAGGAGTCGACGGGTCTCGCGACCGTCCTGGGCTTCGCGCTCGCCGCGGGGCTGGCTTTGGCGTAAGAGCGCGCGCGACGGCAGACCCCGCCGCCGCGCCTCAGATCTTCGGGTGTGCCGGCTCTCGGCGCACGCTGCGACCGGAGATGCTGTCGATGTGCAGGACCAGAGGGAGGCTCCGATCCTCGCCCGCCCAGGGGTGCACGCGAGCGGTGATGTCGGCGGACGCTTCTTCCGCGGCTCGGGAGAGGCTGCCGTGCAGCAGGACGCTCCACGCCGTGCTCCCGATCGGATCGTGATAGTCCACCTCGAACGAGACGTCGACCGGCTCGCGCGTCAGATCGGCCAGCAGGCCGTCGGGCGACGATCGCAGAACCAACTCGTGCCCGGAGACCGCGAAGTTCACCGGGTGGATCTGCACCCGCCCGTCATGGACGAAGCCGATGCGTCCGATCGTGGTGGTGCTCAACAGGTCGTAGGACTGCTGTTCATCGAGTTCTCGGATCATGCGCATTCCTTCCCTCTGGCGCCAGGCTATCCGGGGCGACACGACCCTTCAAGGGAGTCCGCCACCGGCGGAACCGCGCCCCCGCCACCCGGCGGACGGGAGGCGTCGGATCCGCCCCGACCGGCGGGTTACCCTCGGATGCGACGTGCACGAGGCTGGCGGGACGCCGCCGCGATGGCGGCCGAGGACAAAGGAGTTCTGATGACTGACACGACCCTGGCACGCCCGCCCTTCGATCCCGAACTCGAAGCCGCCCTCGCCCTCGTGGGCGACCAGATGCCGTCCACGCTCACGCCGGAGATGATCCCGTTCCTGCGCCAGTCGCCGGTCGGTGGCGAGGACGAGATCTTCTCCGCGCTCGCCGAGCGCGGCTTCACGTACCGCGACGTGTCGATCCCCGGCCACGAGGGGGACGAGATCGTCGTCTCCGTGATCGAGAAGGAAGGCAGGACCGGCACCGGTCCCGGCTTCTTCCACACCCACGGCGGCGGGATGATCATCGGCAACCGCTGGCTCGGTGTCGTCGGCTTCCTGGACTGGGCCGAGCGCTTCAACGGCGTGATCGTCACGGTCGAGTACCGGCTCGCCCCCGAGTTCCCCGATCCGTACCCGGTGGAAGACTGCTACGCCGCGCTGCTGTGGGCGGCCGAGAATGCGGGGGAGCTCGGCATCGACCTGTCGCGGCTGATGATCGGCGGCGGGAGTGCGGGCGGCGGTCTGGCTGCCGGCACCGCTCTGCTGGCCCGTGACCGGCGAGGCCCTGAGCTGATCGGGCAGCTGCTCATCTACCCGATGCTCGATGACCGCGACGAGTCGGTCTCGACCCGTCAGATCGACGGCATCGGCGTCTGGGACCGCGGATCGAACGTCACCGGTTGGACGGCGCTCCTGGGCGACCGCAAGGGCACCGACGACGTCTCGATCTATGCCGCCCCGGCCAGGGCCACCGACCTGAGCGGACTGCCGCCCGCGTTCATCGACTGCGGCAGTGCCGAGGTGTTCCGCGACGAGGATGTCGCCTACGCCACGAAGCTCTGGGAGGCCGGGGTCCAGGCCGAGCTGCACGTGTGGGCCGGCGGCTTCCACGGCTTCGACATGTTCGCCCCCCACACCGCCGTCGCGCAGGCCATGCTCGCCGCGCGGGACAACTGGGTGAACCGCTTGCTCTCCTGAGTCCGATCCCACCCTGCGGGGCCGAACCGACCCCGTAGGGTGGAATCCCCGTGCGCGATGGAGCCCGACATGCAAGATCTGCTGGGGCGGCTCACCGCCCTCGACCCGGATGCCAGCGAGACGCTCAAGGTCGTCACCTACTTCGATGCCCTCGTCGCCCGATCCGTCGGCGTGGAGAGCATGCTGCGCGGTGCCGCGGTGCTCAGCGGCGCGACGGTGGGGCAGCGTGACGGACGGCAGATCGTGCGCGTGCGGGCCGACGGCGTGCGCATCGACCCGATCGAACCGTCGCATGCCTGGCCGGTGCGGGAGAGCGGGCCGGGAGCGGTCGCGTGGATCGAGCGGGAGGGGCCCGCGCACACGAACGACACGATGATCTTGGAGCGGCTGAGTCTCGCCCTCGGCATCATCCGCGCGCGCCGCTCGGTGGGACCGGAGAGCGCGGTCGAACTCGCGATCAGCTCGTACGCGGGAGCCGACGAGCGCGCTGCCGCCCTGCCCCGGCTCCGGCTCGGCGCGCGCACGCTGCGCCTGGTCGCCTCACCGCCTGATCCTGCGCCCCTGCCGCAGCATCCGTCGGCCGTGGTCGCCACCCGGCACGGCCTGACCCGTGCGACGATCCTGGATGCCGAGACGGATGCCGTGAGCGCCTGGCCCGACGGCGAGGGGCTGCGCCTCGGTCTCGGAACCGCGGGGCCGGGGGAGCACCTTCCACGGTCGTGGTCCTCCGCGTTGGTCGCCGTCCGATTGACCAGTCCCGCAGAACCGGTCGTCGATGTCGCCGAACTCGGAGCCCTGCTGCTCGTCGCGGAGGCCGCCGAGCAGGGTCCGCTCCATCCGGATGCCGCCGCGCTCGCCGCCCTCGACGACCGCAGTCGCGAGCTGCTCGACGCCGTCGCCGAGGAGCAGAGCGTGCGCGCCGCAGCCCTCCGCCTGGGCCGACATCACTCCAGCGTGCAGGAGCGGTTGACGGCTCTCGTCGAGGGCCTGGGCTACGACCCGCGTACCTCTCGAGGGCACGCCCGGTATGTGCTCGCCCGGATGCTGCTGACGCTCGGGTCCTGAGCGGGCGACTCAGTTCAGCGCCGACGTCAGCCGGAACACCCCGTCGAGGAAGGTCGACTTCGCGGGCTCGCGCAGCCACTCGTCGAGGGTCAGCTCACGCCCCGCGGTGCGGTACTTCTGCTCGACCTCGCGCATCTGCGCCACGAAGGACTCTCCGCGCACGAGCAGTGACATCTCCGAGTTCAGGCTGAACGAGCGGATGTCCATGTTGCTCGAGCCGATCACGGCGACGTCGTCGTCGATGGAGAAGTGCTTCGCGTGCAGGATGTACGGCGGCGGGTAGAGGAAGATCCGCACGCCCGCGCGCAGCAGTGTCTCGTAGTAGGAGCGCTGCGCGTGATAGACCATCCCCTGGTCGCCGAGCTCGGAGACGAACAGCTGCACATCGAGTCCACGCTGGCAGGCCGTGGTGATCGCGTAGATCATGGCCTCGTCGGGCACGAAGTACGGGCTGGTGAGGATGACCCTCTCGGTGGCGCCGTGGATGAGGGAGAGGAACATCCGCAGATTGTTCTCGGTGCCGTACGCCGGACCGCTCGGGACCATCTGGCAGTGCAGGTCGCCGCCCGCGGGTCGCGGCACGGCGGAAGCCGGAACCCGCTCGACGGTGGACAGATCCTCGCCGGTCTCGATCAGCCAGTCGGAGAGGAAGACGGCGTCGACCTGGGCGACGACCGGACCCTCGACCCGCGCGATCAGCTCCTGCCACATCAGTCCGCGCTTGATGTTCTTCTCCGCGTTGTAGTCGCGCGAGATGAGGTTCTGCGAGCCGACGAACCCGACCCTCCCGTCCACGACGACGAGTTTGCGGTGGTTGCGCAGGTCGGGTCGCTGGTACTGACCCTTGAACGGCCGCACCGGCAGCATCCACGACCAGGACACGCCGATCCGGTCGAGCTCGGCGAATGTCTCCTCGGACTTCGGGATCTTGCGCGAGGCGATGTAGTCGGCCAGCAGACGCACGGAGACGCCGCGGGCGACGGCCTTCTCCATCGCCGTGAAGAATCCGCGGGTCGTGGCGTCCGACGCGGCGATGTAGAACTCGACGTGCACGTACCGCTCGGCCGTGTCGATCGCGGCGGCCATGGCATCGATCGACCCCTGGTAGTCGTCGATCAGCTCGGCCGAAGAATCGCCGACCACCGGCAGTCCCGTGAGGGCGTGATTCTGCTGAGCCACGCGCTGGAGCCAGCGTGGAGCCTGCGGGTCCGGATCCTCCACGGCCGCGGCGGCGATCATCGCGGTGATGCGCTGCTGCTCGTCGCGGCGCTTCTTCGGCAGCCGGAAGTTGCCGATCAGCAGGTAGAGGCCCATGCCGACGAACGGCACGAGGAACACGAGCAGCAGCCAGGCCATCGCGGCCGTGGGCTTGCGGTCGCGGGGAATGTAGATCAGCGCGATCACGTTGATGGCGAGGGCCGCGAGGGCCAGGGTCGTCCAGATCAGGTTCGCGGAGACGAGCGCGTCCATTCGTCCTCCTTCGAGGGGATGCCTGAGTGTGGCACGCGGTGCGACGGGCGCGGTGCGCGGCTCATCCTGCACGGGTGGGGCGTTCGCGGCGTCGGAGTGTGCCGCGCACGGTCACTCGAAGCCGGGATACTCCTGCAGCTTCGTCTCGAACTCGTCGCGGTCGGCCTCGCCGAGCACACCGCTGGCGATCACGACGAGCTGCAGACCTTCGAGTGGTTCCCCGGTGCGGGCCGTCTGGGCTTCGCGCGCGGCGAGGAAGCCGCCGTCCCGGTCGTTCGACAGGTCGTAGATGTTGGCGTAGAAGCGCATCGGATCGGGGTAGTTCTCGGTGTAGTACTCCCACGTGTGCTGCGTGCGGGGATCATCGCTGCCGTAGAGCTTCGCGATCATCGACGGGTCGATGCCCGACCCGGTCGGGTCGTTGAAGGAGTAGAGCTCCCACAGGCCGTGCTGCACGACCTCGTCGTTGATCGCGGCCATCACCGCTTGCTTGCGCGCGTAGCCCTGCACGGGCTGCTCGGTCGCCCATGCCGCGGAGGTGTACTCGACGAGCATCGATTCGCCGCCGTAGCCGTTTCGTTCGGGGCGCAGGTCCTCGTCGCCGACGGCAACCCAGGTGTATCCGAATTCCTGGGTGAGCCGCGTCCGGATGTCGGCGAAGAGCTCTTCGGACTGTGCGCGCACCTCCTCCAGGGACTGCTGCCCGAGCGTCTCCTGCGGATCGGTGCCCTTGATGCCGGGGTACGCCTCGGCGTGCTTCTGATCGGCGGACTTGGCGCCCTGGTAGCTGCCGGCGGCCGAGGTCTGCAGCGCGCTCATGCCGCCGACGGTCGCGACGTTGAACAGGACGGTCACGATCAGCGCGATCGCCCCCAGCTTCCGTGCCCGCGGTGAGAACAGGGCGGCGACGACCGTGCCGACGACCACGAGTTGCGCCGTGAGCATCGTGACTCCGTAGAGCACGTCGGTGCCGCCGGCGACCAGCGTGCCGAGCAGGGTCAGCGCGAACAGGACGGCGACGGTGAGGGCGATCCACCCGAGTGCGTTCGCCGGCTGCTTCGGGTCCGGGGCGATCGGGGTCGGGGCGACGGCGGATTCACGGGCGGGGGCCGAAGCCTGGCGTCGCGCACCGTGATAACCGCCGGGCGGAGGGACGGGAGGAGCCCCTTCGGCGCCGGCGAGGTAGCGCGCTCGTTGCTGCTCGTGATCGCTCACCACGGCTTGTCCGTTCCCGTGCCGCCGGGCTCGTCGCCCTGCTGCTGATCCCGCTCCTGCGTGCCCTGCTCGAGCTTGCCCTCGAGCTCGTCGAGTTTGCCCTCGGAGGGCTGCTCTTCTTCACCGGGCTGCTGCTCGGGTTCCTGCGGCTCCTGCTGTTGCTCCTGCTGCTTCTGCTTGAGCCGATCCTCGGTGCCGTCGAGGGTGTCGGACATGTCGCGCTGCGGGTCGGAGGACTGCTGCTGCGCCTCTTCGCTGTGGCACTCCTCCGGCGTCTCGACCGTGATGGTGAGCGCCTCGCCGTAGAACTCGGCGGCGGCGGCGCCGTCGCCGTCGGCCCGCGCGGCGTCGCCCATCCGCTCGACGACGAGCGCGAGGTTGATCCGCACCCCGCACACCTCCAGTCCGGTGGCGAGGCCGAGTGCCTCTTCGAGCTCCGCCCTGGCCTCGGGCAGCTGCTCGGCCGCGCCGAGGGCGGTGCCGATGTTGAACGGCGCCTTGTACGGTTCGAACCAGTTGAGGAAGTCCTGTCCACGCGCTGAGGCTTCGGATCCCGCGAAGTCGTCGACGACGTAGGCGGTGATCGCCTGATGCGCGAACGCGTACATGCTCAGCAGCTTGCCCACGAAGAGCAGCGCCGCGAGGGTGAGCGGGATGGTTCCGATCGCGACCCACCGGCGGATGCTGCGGCGACGACGGTTCGAGCGGAGCAGCGCGGCCGCTGCCTCGTTCGGGAGGGATGCGCGGTGCGCGCCGGCGACGGGGCGTGTCGAAGCGTGCGTCACGCTCCACCTCCTCGCCGCTCGCGCCCCGCGCTGCGACAGACGAGGGGTCCTCGAATCGGTGCGGGAAGCGCTGAACATCCTATCCAGGGAACAACAGAGCCGACCTCAGGTATCCCCGAGGTCGGCTCTCTGTCCGTGCGCTCTAGCCTGCGGTGGGCAGGGTGAACTGGGAGAACGTCGACGGTGTGGCGGTGCAGTCGTCCTGGATGTAGTTCGCATCGTCTGCGGTGTTGCCGCCGAGCAACGTGAGGCACTGGCCGGAGTGGCTCGCGACGAGCTGGCTGTAACCGTTGCCCAGGTCCTTCAGCCTTCACAGGAGGTGCGCCTGGTCGGAGCAGTCCCACTGCAGCACCTGCGCGTGTCCCGACAGGACCTTGGCGCTCAACGACACGGCGAGGCACGCTCCGGTCGCCACGTTCTTGAGCTGGACCTTGCCGTACGGCTTCGGCACGATGGTCCACTGCTGAGACGCGGCTTTCGTGATCGTCTGCTGGACTGCGGGGGAGGCGGAACCGGAGACTCCGAGGGCCTTGCCGCTGTCCTTCGCGACCAGCGCGACGGTGCCGGCGGGGCGCAGGAGGAACTTGAGGTTGTCCGCGCCGGTGGTCGCCCCGCAGTCGGTCTGGACGTAGTTCGCGCCGTCTGCGGTGCCGCCACTGAGCGTGAGGCACTTGCCGGAGTGGCCGGCGACGAGCTGACCGTAGCCGTTGCCGACGTCCTTGAGGCTCCAGAGGAAGTTGGCGGTGTCGGCACAGGCCCACTGCAGCACCTGCGCGTTTCCCGACAAGGCCTTGCTCAAGGACACCGCGAGGCAGGCCCCGGTGGCCACGTTCTTCAGTTGGACCTTGCCGTCCGGTTTCGGAACGGTGGTCCACTGCTGTGATGCCGCTCCCGTGACGGGCTGCTGCACCGTGGGGGATGCGGTGCCGGAGACTCCGACGGCCTTGCCGCTGAACTTCGAGACCAGCGCGATGGTGCCGGTTGGCGGCGCGACGGTGGCGGCGCCGCTCGTGGCGGTGTTCCCGGAGGCGTCCTTCGCGACGACCGTGTACTGCGGCAGCGGACCGGTCGGGGCCGCCGTGTCGGTGAGCACGACGTCCGGACGCTTCCACCAGGTCGCATCCGCCGTCGTGGTCGCAACGGGCGTCGAGGTGCCCGACCGGTAGAGCTCATAGGTCAGCGTGAGATCGTCACGATCCCAGTTGGAGGGAATGGTGACGGTGACGCGCTTCGCATCGTCGGTGGTTCGTGTTGCGGAGCCGACCCAGTCGTCGCCGGAGAGGCGCGGCTTGTCCTTCGCTCCGCCGGGAGGCGTGGTCGAGAAGCGGACGATGCCCTCGAATTGGCCGTTGTTGACGGAGCGGAATTCGCCGCCGATGGAGATCATGTTCCCGGTTCCGGTGATCGACAGGCCCGCCTGGCCGAGGCCCGAGGTCACACCGACAGCCCAGTCCGGAGTCCAGTTGTAGGCCGAGGGAGCGGGCGTGCCCGCCCAGTCCTTGTACTTGGGAGCCGCAGGCTGGTGTCCGAGTGTTCCGCGCGCGTCGGCCGTGAAGGCTTCGGAGTAGCGGTGTGTGGTCTGCGGCTGCTCCGGGTGCAGGCCGACGGTCCCGCAGGCGTGGGTGTGGCTCGTCGTGTAGACCACCTTGCCCGTGGAGTAGACGCCGTAGTGGTCCCCGAGGCAGTCGGCGACCCAGCGGATCTTGCCGGTCCCGGCCTCGGCGGCGAAAGTGCCTTCCAGGTTGACCGTTTCGCCCACATCGTAGGCCCAGCCGGTGCCGTAGACGCCGGTGGCATCGGTCGTGAGGCCGAAGATACCGGCTTGACCTGCGGACCGCGCGGTCGTCCCGTTCTTGATCGTGGCGGGTACCTGCCACGCAGTGTCCACCGTGCCGGTGGTCTTGTCGACCGCGCCGATGCCACGCAGTGCGCTGTTGCCGCTGATCTGCGAGAAGCGTCCGCCGATGATCGTGTCCGCGCCGGCCGGGTCCATCACCATGGCGTCGACCTGCAGGTCGGTCGTCGGCGCCCAGGGCAGCAGCTTGCCATCGGGCGCGTTGAACGCGGTGAGGTTCTTCCGCGCTGTGCCGTTGGCCTGCGTGAACAGCCCGCCGGCGTAGACGCTGGTGCCCGAGGTGGCCAGGGCGTAGACGCCCGATCCGCCGATCGACGGGATGAAGCCGGGGACGAGCTCGCCGGTCTTCGCGTCGAGCGCGGCGATGTTCCAGCGGTCTTTGCCGTTGACGGAGTTGAAGGAGCCGCCGATGTAGATGCGGCTGCCATCGGGCGATGCGGCGACGGCCTTGATGACGCCGTTGACCTGGGGTGCGAAGGGCAGCAGTGCGCCGGTGTCGATGTCGTACGCGAGCACGTTCGACCGGGCGGTGAGGGCGGTGCCGGGTGCTGCCTTCGGCTCCCGGGCGTTGTCGAACTTGCCGACGGCATAGACCGTCGACCCGATGGTCGTCTGCGCCCAGACGTAGCCGTTGTCGATCTGGACGGTCGGGATCGGATCGGACGTGACGACGTTCTCGTCGCGTTGCAGCAGCGGC
>NZ_JBLVOH010000023.1:2022-3010 GCF_053543675.1 Microbacterium umsixpiens | reverse complement strand
CGAGACCAGGCCGCTCACGACCAGGACACCGACGACGGCGCCGATAGCCGCCTTTCGGACGCGCTTCAGCGCAAGGATGTTCCCCATGTGTTGTTCCCCAGTGATTTGATGTCGACCTTCAGGCCGGCATGCCATCGCCGTGCGTTCCCTCACCGAGACGGCTTCCCCACGAGTCCGCACACGGTCGGTCCGCAACGACGAACCCCAGTCGGAGCACGATAGCTACCGACATGTAAAATAATAGCATATGGGATGCGCCCCGTGAAGAGGGCTGCCATCAGCCTCGGCTAGTTCGTTGCCCCCATGGCGATGTCCCCGCTGGTGGCGGTGTCCCCGTCGGCATCCTTCGCCACCACGGTGTACTCCACTGACGTGTCGCTCGTCGCTGTCGTGTCGACGAGGGTGATCTCCGGTCGGTTCCACCAGGTGGCGTCGGCGGTCGTCGTGGCCACCGGCGTCGTGCTGTCCGAGCGGTGGAGCTCGTACGTCAGCGTCAGGTCGTCCCGATCCCAGTTGGCGGGGAGGGTGATGGTGACGCCTTCGGTGCCCTCGGCATTCGGCGCGACACTTCCCGTCCAGCTGTCGCCGGAGAGACGCGGCCCGTCCTTGGCTCCTCCCGGAGGTGTTGTGGAGAAGCGGACGATGCCCTCGAACTGCCCGTTGTTGACCGAGCGGAACTCACCGCCGATCGAGATCATGTCTCCCGTACCCGTGATCGACAGGCCCGCCTGACCCAGTCCTGAGGTCACGCCGACGGCCCAGTCCGGAGTCCAGTTGTAGGCCGAGGGGGCGGGTGTGCCCACCCAGTCCTTGTAGTTGGGCGCGGCCGGCTGATGCCCGAGCGTTCCGCGAGCATCCGCTGTGAAGGCCTCGGAGTAGCGATGCACGCGCTCGGTCTGCTCGGGGTGCAGGCCGACGGTGCCGCACGAGTGGGTGTGGCTCGTCGTGTACACGACCTTGCCCGTGGAGTAGACGCCGTAGTGGGGGG
>NZ_JBLVOH010000023.1:0-1984 GCF_053543675.1 Microbacterium umsixpiens | reverse complement strand
CGGCCTCGGCCGCGAACGTGCCCTCGAGGTTTCCGACCTCGGCGGCCGCGTACACCCAGCCGGTGCCGTACACGCCGGTGGCATCGGCCGTGAGCGCGAAGATTCCGGCCTTGCCTGAGGCGGTGCCGCTGTTCGATCCGTTCTGGATCGAGTCGGATGCCAGCCAGGCGGTGTCGACTGTGCCGGTGGTCTTGTCCACGGCGCCGAGGCCGCGCATCGTGGTGTCGCCACTGACCTGCGAGAAGCGTCCGCCGATGATGGTGTCCGCCCCCGCGGGGTCCATCACCATGGCGTCGACCTGCAGGTCGGTCGTCGGTGCCCAGGGCAGCAGCTTGCCATCGGGCGCGTTGAACGCGGTGAGGTTCTTCCTGGCCGTGCCGTTGGCCTGGGTGAACAGGCCGCCGGCGTAGACGCTGGTGCCCGAGGTGGCCAGGGCGTAGACGCCCGATCCGCCGATCGACGGGATGAAGCCGGGGACCAGTTCGCCGGTCTTCGCGTCGAGGGCGGCGATGTTCCAGCGGTCTTTGCCGTTGACGGAGTTGAAGGATCCGCCGATGTAGATGCGGCTGCCGTCCGGCGACGCAGCGACGGCCTTGATCACCCCGTTGACGTTCGGCGCGAACGGCAGCAGCGCCCCGGTGTCGATGTCGTAGGCGAGCACGTTCGACCGGGCGGTGAGCGCGGTGCCCGGTGCGGCCTTCGGTTCGCGAGCATTGTCGAACTTGCCGACGGCGTAGACCGTCGACCCGATCGTCGTCTGTGCCCACACGTAACCGTTGTCGATCTGGACCGTCGGAATCGGATCCGACGTCACGACGTTCTCGTCGCGCTGCAGTAGCGGAGGCGGCGACGACGAGACTTCCGCCGCCACCGCCGCTCCGCCACCGAACGAGACCAGGCCGCTGACGACCAAGACACCGACGACGGCGCCGAAGGCCGCCTTCCGGACGCGCTTCAGCGCAGAGTTGTTCCCCATGATGTTGATTCCCCAGTTATCTGATGCCGACCCCAGATCGGCATGACATCGCCGTACGCTCCAGACCGAGACGGCTTCCCCAGAGGCCGTGCCCAGTCGGTTCGCAACGACGAACCCTCAAGTCGAAGCATGATAGCTATCGACATGTAAAATAATAGCATATCGGATGCTGGTTTGCCGATCAGGCCGAGATCAGCCGCGTCGCAGACCTGAAAGCGATGGCTCTGCGCAGCCGGTCGGCCGCTGGGGGACCAGCAGAGCCGACCTCGGGTGCGATCCGAGGTCGGCTCTCGTTCTTTCCACTCGGGCTGCGGAAGCGGGCGGCCCGAGACCCTTCGATCAGTGGGGTGCTATCCAGGTGATGCCGCCGCTGGCGGTGACGTTGCCGTCGGCATCCTTCGCCACCACTGTGTACTCCCGTGGCGTATCGTCCGTGGCGGTCTCGTCCACGAGGATCACGAGTGGTCGGTTCCACCAGGTCGCATCTGCCGTCGTCGTGGCCACCGGCGTCGCGCTGTCCGCGCGGTGGAGCTCGTAGCTGAGGGTCAGGTCATCGCGGTCCCAGTTGGCGGGGAGGGTGACGGTGACGCCCGCGGAACCGTCGGCGTTCCCCTCGGCGCTTCCTGTCCAGTCGTCGCCGGAGAGACGGGGCTTGTCCTTCGCTCCGCCCGGAGGGGTCGTCGAGAAGCGGACGAGTCCTTCGAACTGGCCGTTGTTGACCGAGCGGAACTCGCCGCCGACGGAGATCATGTTCCCGGTGCCCGTGATGGACAGGCCCGCCTGGCCCATGCCCGTGGTCTGACCCACGCCCCAGTCCGGGGTCCAGGCATACGCCGACGGGGCGGGCGTACCCACCCAGTCCCTGTAGTTGACGTCGGGCTGATTCCCCAGTGTGCCCCTGGCATCGGCCGTGAATGCCTCCGAGTATCGGTACGTCGTCTGCCGCTGCTCGGGCTGCAAGCCCACAGTCCGGCATGCGTGGGTGTGGCTCGTCGTGTACACGACCTT
>NZ_JBLVOH010000022.1:6163-6668 GCF_053543675.1 Microbacterium umsixpiens | reverse complement strand
TGACGAGATCCGGCGCACCGCGGCGGATGGCCGCGGCCAGCACTTCGGCGGTGAGACCGAGGTCGGCGCCGGCGAGCTGTTCGTCGGCGATGTGCACGGCCGATGCGGCGCCGATCGCGAGCGCCCGGCGCACCGAGGCGGTCGAGCCGGCGGGAGCCATCGACAAGGCGACGACCTCCGTGCCCTCGTTCTTGTCGGCGTAGCTGAGCGCGACCTCGAGCGCCCGCTCGGTGATCTCGTCGAGGACGACATCGCCGGCCGCACGATCGGCGAGTCCGGTCTCGAGATTCAGCTTGCGATCGCCATAGGTGTCCGGCACCTCTTTGACCAGGACGAAGATCTTCATCGAATGCTCCTCACGACAGCCCGAGTCTATCCGCATCGGGCTCTATGTAGCCAAAAACGGAGGTAATCACGGTTCGGAGCCGCCGTTTCCGCCGACAATGTATACATACTCCACACTGCGGCGGCCGTGCGCGCCGCGGTCCCCCCCGCCTCCCCCGCC
>NZ_JBLVOH010000022.1:2646-6143 GCF_053543675.1 Microbacterium umsixpiens | reverse complement strand
CGCCCTCTTCCCGTGGACCCGCTCGCCGAAGCCAAGCGGCAGTGGCTCGCTCACGGATGGACGGATGCCGCCGACGGCATGGCCGTCGTCACCTCGGTCATGCGGGCCCAGCAGCTGCTGCTCGCCCGGGTCGATGCGGCGCTCAAGCCGTTCGCCCTCAGCTTCGCCCGGTTCGAGGTGCTGCGCCTGCTGGCGTTCAGCCGCGCCGGTCGCCTCCCCCTCTCGAGCGTGGTCGCCCGCCTCCAGGTGCACCCGACCACGGTGACCAGTACGGCCGAACGCCTGGTCCGCGACGGGCTCATCGCCAGGGAGCCGCATCCGCACGACGGGCGTGCGGCGCTCCTCGCCCTCACGGACGCCGGTCGAGAGCTGGTCGAACGCGCCACCCGGGCGCTGAACTCCGAGGTCTTCGCCGACCCCGGCATGAGCCGCGACGACGCTGCCGAGCTCGTCGCGATCGTCGCGCGGCTGCGCAAAGACGCCGGAGACTTCGCCGATCCGCGTCCGCAGCCCGACGCCCTCTGACATGGCACGGTTCACGCTCGAGACGGTCATCCCGGCCGCTCCTGCCGAAGTGTTCGACGCATCGCTCGACCCGGGGCTCCACGTGAAGAGCATGGCCCGGTACGGCGAGACGATGATCGAGGCCCCGACGGGCGGGGTCTTCACCGAGGGATCGACGGCCACGTGGCGGGCGCGTCACTTCGGTATCCCCTTCCGCCTGCGGTCGATCGTGTTCGACGTCGATCCCCCACGCGGTTTCTCAGACCGCCAGATCGCCGGCCCGTTCCGCGACTTCCTGCACCAGCACCGCTTCGAGGAGCATCCGGCCGGCACGCTCATGCACGACACCGTGACTTTCCATTCGCCGCTGGGCCCGCTCGGCCGCCTGGTCGACGCGATGTTCCTGCGCGCGTACATGCGTCGGCTGATCCTGGAGCGCAACGCGATCCTGGCCGCCGAGTTCGAGGGCCCCGGGCGTACGCTTCCGACATGAGCGAACTGCGCTTGCACACCGTCCTCACCGGCCGTGGCCCGGCTGCGGCGATCCTGCTCAGCGATGAGCAGGTCGCGTCGCTCAGCGCGGGCAAGGCGTTCCCGGTCGCCGTGACGATCGGCGGACGCACGGCGCGTCTTCGTGTGGCCCGGATGGGCAGCGAGAACATGATCGGCTTCAGCAAGGCCGTGCGCGCCGACCTCGGACTCGAGATCGGCCAAGAGATCGATGCTGTGATTCGCGTGGATTCGGCCGAGCGCACCGTCGATGTTCCGTCCGAGCTCTCCGCAGCTCTGGATGCCGACCCCGCGGTGCGCGCCGCTTTCGATGCCCTGTCCTACTCCGTCCGCAAGGAGCACGCGCGCTCCGTCACCGAAGCGAAGCTGGACGCGACCCGCGAGCGCCGCATCGCGAAGATCGTCGACGCGCTCCGCGGCTAGCGGTTCCGGAAGTCGGGCGACCGCTTCTCCCGGAAGGCCGACATGCCCTCCTTCTGGTCTGCGGTGTCGAACAGCGCGGCGAAAGCCTGCTTCTCGTGGGCGAGACCTTCGGCCAGAGTCGTCTCCATCGCGGCGTCGAGTGCGGCCTTCGCGGCGTACACCGACGGGAGCGACTTCGAGGCGATCGTGTCGGACAGCTTCGTCGCCTCGGCGAGGAGATCGGATGCCGGCGCGACCCGGGACACGAGCCCGGCGCGTTCCGCCTCCTCGGCGCCCATGAAGCGCCCGGAGAGCACGAGTTCCGCCGCCTTGTAGTAGCCGACCGCGCGGATCAACCGCTGAGTACCGCCCATGCCGGGGATGACGCCGAGGTTGATCTCGGGCTGGCCGAACTTCGCGTTGTCGGCGGCCAGGATGATGTCGCACATCATCGCCAGCTCGCATCCGCCGCCCAGGGCGAACCCGGAGACAGCCGCGATCACCGGCGTGCGCACCGCCGCGAACTCATGCCAGACCCCGAAGTGGTCGGTCGCGAGCATCTCGGCGGCCGACATCTCCTCCATCTCCTTGATGTCGGCACCGGCGGCGAAGGCCTTCTCGGAACCGGTCACCACGATGGCCCCGACCCCTTCGTCCGCATCGAACGCGACCGCAGCGGCGGTGACCTCCTCGGCCAGCCGGCTGTTCAGCGCGTTCAGCGCCTCAGGACGGTTCAGGGTGATCCACCCGACTCGTCCGCGCTGCTCGACCAGGATCGTCTCGTACTCGGTCATATCGCCCTCTCCGTCGAAGTACCGATCATCACACGACGCCGTCGCGGATGTCGGTGATGATGCCGGAGAAGTCCCGGGACGCACCGTCGCCGGCGGCGAAGGCGGCGTACAGTTCCTGCGCGAGCCGGCCCATGCGTGCGTCGGTCGAGGTCTGCTCGATGGCCTGCAGCGCAAGGCCGAGGTCCTTCGCCATGAGCGCCCCCGCGAAGCCGGGCTGATAGTCGCGGTTGGCCGGGCTCGTGGGCACGGGACCGGGCACGGGACAGTTCGTGGTGATCGACCAGCACTGCCCGGATGCCTGCGAGACGACGTCGAACAGCGCCTGGTGCTCGAGCCCGAGCCGCTCCCCCAGCACGAAGGCCTCGGCGACGGCGATCTGCGAGACCGCGAGCACCATGTTGTTGCAGACCTTCGCCGCCTGGCCGAGGCCCGGACCACCGCAGTGCACGATGCGCGCGCCCATGACCTCCAGCAGCGGGAGCGCCGCGGCGAAGTCGTCGTCGGATCCACCCACCATGAACGCGAGGGTGCCGTTCTCGGCCCCCACGACTCCGCCCGAGACCGGGGCGTCGACGTTGCGGTGCCCCGCGGCGAGCGCGAGCGCGTGAGCCGCGCGCGCCTCGTCGACCGCGATGGTGGACGACTCGATGAAGAGGGTGTCCGGTCGCGCGGCCGCGAGCAGCTCCGTGCGATACGCCTCGATCACGTGCTTCCCCGCGGGGAACATCGTGATGACGACATCCGCATGCGCCACGGCATCCGCCCCGCTCGCCGCCACGGGGATGCCGGCAGCCTGCGCGGCCTCGATGGCCGCGGGCACGAGATCGAAGCCGTGCACCTCGTGGCCGGCGGCGACGAGGTTCTTCGCCATCGGCAGGCCCATGTGTCCGAGGCCGAGAAAAGCGACGACCGCTTTCGAGGACGACACGGTCATGATGCGCTCCGCATCGAGCTCGAACCCGCGGGTCGCAGCATCTCGCGTCCGACGATCAGTCGCATGATCTCGTTCGTCCCCTCCAGGATCTGGTGCACCCGCAGGTCACGGACGACCCGCTCGATCCCGTAGTCCTGCAGATACCCGTAGCCGCCGTGCAGCTGCAGCGCCCGGTTGGCGACGTCGAAGCCGGCGTCGGTGGCGAAGCGCTTGGCCATCGCGCAGCGCATGGTCGCGTCGGGCGCCTGCTCGTCGACGGCCTGGGCACCGTCGCGCACCATCAGCCGGGCCGCGTGCAGTTCGGTGCGCATGTCGGCGATCGCGAACAGGATCGCCTGCTTCTCGGCGAGCGG
>NZ_JBLVOH010000022.1:0-2626 GCF_053543675.1 Microbacterium umsixpiens | reverse complement strand
GCGCGCCGAACGCGACCCGCTCGTGCACGTACCGCACCGCCTTGTCGAGTGCCCACTCCGCGCCGCCGAGCGAGCAGGCGGCGATGTTGAGGCGTCCGCCGTTGAGCGCCGACATCGCGATCGCGAACCCCCGCCCCTCGTCGCCGAGCATCGCGGATGCCGGGACACGGACGCCGTCGAAGATCACCTGACGCGTCGGCTGCGCGTGCCAGCCCATCTTCTTCTCGAGCGGGCCGAAGCTCAGCCCCTCGGCGTCGCCGGGAACCAGGAATGCGCTGATGCCGCGGGCACCGGGCTCCCCCGTGCGGGCCATCACGACGTACACGGCGGCCTCGCCGGCACCGGAGATGAACTGCTTCATCCCGGTGAGCACGTAGTCGTCGCCCTCGCGGACCGCACTGGTCGCGACGTTGGCGGCATCGGAACCGACGCCCGGCTCGGTGAGGCAGTAGCCGCCGAACTCCTGCATCGCGGTGAGCGGCGGCAGCCAGGTCTCGCGCTGCGTGTCGTCGCCGTAGGTGTCGATCATCCACACGACCATGTTGTGGATCGAGATGTATGCGGCGACCGCCGGGTCGCCCTTGGCGAGTTCCTCGAAGATCGCGACGGTGTCGCTGCGACTGAGGCCGGCACCGCCGAAGTCCTCGCGCACATAGATGCCGCCGAGCCCCAGCTCTCCGCCGCGGTTCAGCGACTCGCGCGGGAAGAGGTGCTTCTCGTCGCGCTCGGCGGCGAAGGGGGCGAGCTCGGCCTCGGCGAACTCGCGGACGGCGCTGAGGATCGCCTCGCGCTCCTCGGCGGTGGTGGTGACGGTGGTCATGGTCATCGCTTGTCCTTGTGGGATCTCGTGCCGGAACGTGGGGGTCAGTGCATGGTGGGGATGACGAAGCTGGCTCCGTCGCGAATGCCCGCCGCGGGCCAACGGCTCGTCACCGTCTTGGTCTTCGTGTAGAAGCGGAAGGCGTCGGTGCCGTGCTGGTTGAGGTCGCCGAAGCCGCTGCGCTTCCAGCCGCCGAACGTGTAGTACGCGATCGGCACCGGGATAGGGACGTTCACGCCCACCATCCCGACCTCGACGCGTGCGGCGAAGTCGCGGGCGGCATCGCCGTCGCGGGTGAAGATCGCGACGCCGTTGCCGTACTCGTGCTCGGACGCCATCCGCAGCGCCTCCTCGTAGTCGGCGGCGCGGGCGATCACCAGCACCGGTCCGAAGATCTCCTCGCGGTAGATCGCCATGTCGGTGGTGACGTGGTCGAACAGGGTCGGTCCGAGGTAGAAGCCCGCCTCGTGCCCCTCGACGACGAATCCGCGGCCGTCGGCGAGCAGCATCGCTCCCTCGTCGACACCCTGCTGGATGTAGCCCTCGACCCGCTCGACAGCCGCCCTCGTGACGAGGGGTCCGTAGTCGACATCGGTCGCGAGAGAGGGTCCGATACGCAGTTGCGCCACACGCTCGGTGAGCTTGGCGGCGAGAGCATCAGCCGTCTCCTGCCCCACTGGGACCGCGACCGAGATCGCCATGCACCTCTCGCCCGCTGAGCCGTAGCCGGAGCCGATCAGCGCGTCGACGGCCTGGTCGAGGTCGGCATCCGGCATCACGATCATGTGGTTCTTCGCGCCGCCGAAGCACTGAGCCCGCTTGCCGTGCGCCGTCGCGGTCGCATAGATGTACTCGGCGATGGGCGTGGAGCCGACGAACCCGACGGCGCGGATGCGGTCGTCGGTGAGCAGTGTGTCGACGGCCTCCTTGTCGCCGTGCACGACGTTGAGCACTCCTGCCGGCAGCCCGGCCTCGAGGAACAGCTCGGCGATGCGCACCGGCACGGAGGGGTCGCGCTCACTGGGCTTGAGCACGACCGCGTTGCCCGCGGCGAGCGCGGGGCCGGCCTTCCACAGCGGGATCATCGCGGGGAAGTTGAAGGGCGTGATCGCGGCGACCACCCCGAGCGGCT
Source organism: Microbacterium umsixpiens (assembly GCF_053543675.1). NCBI lineage: Bacteria > Bacillati > Actinomycetota > Actinomycetes > Micrococcales > Microbacteriaceae > Microbacterium > Microbacterium umsixpiens. The sequence goes on along the minus strand of NZ_JBLVOH010000022.1, from coordinate 674 downwards.
GACGCATCGAGTAGACGTCGATGCCGGTACCGGCACCCGTCGAGTACTCGCCCTTCAGCAGATGCGGCGCTCCGGCGGAGAACTCGATGACCTCGAGCCCGCGCTGGATGTCACCCTTCGCATCGTCGACCGTCTTGCCGTGCTCACTCGCCAGCAATTCGGCCAGCGAGGTCATCTCGCGCTGCACCAGGTCGAGGAACCGCAGCAGCACGCGGGCCCGCTTCTGGGGATTGGTCGCGGCCCACGCGACCTGCGCCTCTTCGGCGTTCGCGATCACGCGGCGCACCTCGTCGGCGGAGGCCAGCGGCACACGCGCCTGCACGGCACCCGTGCTCGGATCGAACACGTCGGCGAAGCGACCGGAGTCGGGGGTGAGAAGCGATCCGCCCACGAAGTGCGGGATAGTACGAGTCATTGTGTGACGTCCCTCCGTGCCGTCGTTGGCACAATGAGGAGTTTACTCGGAGGGCCGGATATTTACTAGGACGTCCTTGCATTTCCGGTCGGCTCGAGAATGCGGCAGAGCGTGGTTGTTCGCGCCCCGTTCACCGCCGCGTCATCTCGCCCGGGTACAACTGCAGGTGCGCGGACAGAGACTCAGACCGGATCGGGTGTCACGTCTACCGCGCGCACGGTGAGCACTCTCGCTCCCGTCGCGGCGCCCCCGCCGCGAG
>NZ_JBLVOH010000021.1:5165-5696 GCF_053543675.1 Microbacterium umsixpiens | reverse complement strand
TGACGCAGATCGGCCCGGGCCTCGCGGGCGCGCTCCAGCGCGACCAGCTGCCGCCGGAGGTCGAGGCGCAGCTGCAGGCCATCGAGTCGGCCGACCTGCTGATCGTGGGCAGCCCCGTCTATCGGGCCTCGTTCACCGGACTCTTCAAGCACCTCTTCGACTTCGTCGGTCAGTACGACCTGGTGGGAAAGCCCGTGCTCCTCGCGGCGACCGGCGGCGGCGAGAAGCACGCGCTGATCATCGAGCACCAGTTGCGGCCGCTGTTCGCGTTCTTCCAGGCGCTCACCCTCCCGGTCGGCGTCTACGCGAGCAACACCGACTTCGACGGCTACGAGATCGCCTCGGATGTGCTGCAGGCGCGCATCTCTCTGGCCGCCGAGCGTGCCCTGCCGCTCGTGGGTTACGCGGCCTCGCGTCCCGTCGAGCTTCTCGTCGGCTGACCGACGGACTCGCTCCAACGCCGCGGGTCACTGATCGATGGTGCCCATGTTGGCCTCGTCGTGTCGCGCACCCGCCGCGGGTTCGCGCGCC
>NZ_JBLVOH010000021.1:0-5145 GCF_053543675.1 Microbacterium umsixpiens | reverse complement strand
GGCGCTCGGCCTGATCCGTGCTGAGTTCCACGGTGTCGGCGGCAGCGTTCTCCTCCACGCGCGCCACCCGACGGGTGCCGGGGATCGGCGCGATGTCATCTCCCCGGGTGAGGATCCACGCCAGCGCCGTCTGCGCCGGAGTCGCGCCGATCTCGGCACCGATCGCACGGACCTCGTCCACGAGACGCAGATTCCGCTCGAAGTTCTCGCCCACGAACCGCGGGTTCGTCTTGCGCCAGTCGTCGTCGGGGATGTCGGAGGGAGAGTGAAGCTGCCCTGTCAGCAGACCGTGCCCGAGCGGGGAGTACGGGACGAAGCCGATGCCGAGCTCACGGAGAACAGGCAGGATCTCCTCCTCCACGTCGCGAGTCCACAGCGAGTACTCGGTCTGCAGTGCCGAGACCGGCTGCACGGCGTGCGCCCGCCGGATCGTCTGCGCCGAGGCCTCTGAGAGCCCGAAATGAAGGACCTTGCCCTCGGCGATGAGATCGGCGACGGCGCCGGCAGTGTCCTCGATGGGCGTGTTCGGATCGACCCGATGCTGGTAGTAGAGGTCGATTCGGTCGGTGCCGAGGCGACGCAGCGACCCTTCCACTGCGGCTTTCACGTTCTCCGGTGAGCTGTCGATCACGCCGGGACCGCCATCGGCGTGCGAGACGAGCCCGAACTTCGTCGCGATCCTCACCTGATCGCGGCGGTCGCGGATCGCACGGCCGACGATCTCCTCACTGAGGTAGGGACCGTAGATCTCCGCGGTGTCGATGTGTGTCACCCCGAGGTCGAGCGCGCGGTGGATGGTGCGGGTGGATTCGTCATGGTCGAGACCACCACCTGTCGTGTAGGTGCCGGCCATGGTCATCGCGCCGAGGCCGATGCGGGAGACTTCGAGGCTCCCCAGATGTGCGTTCTTCATGTCGTTCCTTCGTCAGTGTTCCGTGCTTCGAGCAAAGCCGCTTTCTCCGGATCGAGCGCGGCCCTGTCTATGGGTGCCCCCGCAGGGACCCCCTCGCGTGTCCGGTTCGGCGTAGTTTCGATCGCATGGACACTCCGGACGCCATCAGCGACTTTCTCACGACGAGGCGCGCGAGACTCACCCCCGAGGAGGTGGGCCTGCCGGATTTCGGCGGACGTCGCCGCGTGCCGGGGCTGCGTCGGGAAGAGGTAGCCCTCGTGGCCGGGATGAGTCCCGAGTACTACAAGCGCCTCGAACGTGGTCAGGCCAAGGGCGTGTCGGATGCCGTCATCGACGGCGTCAGCCGCGCGCTGCGCCTCGACGAGGCCGAGCATGCGCACCTGCACGACCTGATCCGCGCCGCGAATGCGGGAGCACGTCCGCGACAGAGCGAGCGTCCGGCGCGGGCAGTCCAGGTCTCCGCTGCCACGCGACAGACGATCGATGCGATGTCCACGGTCCCCGTCTATGTGCAGAACGGCCGTTTGGATGCCGTCGCGACCAACGCACTCGGACGCGCTCTCTTCTCGGAGATGCTCGACGGTGCTCCTGCACCCGCGAATGCCGCGCGCTTCATCTTCCTCGAGTCCCGCGCGCAGACCTTCTACCGGGACTGGGACGCCCAGACGCGGCAGATCGTCGCCGTGCTGCGTACCGAGGCGGGCCGTTCTCCATACGACCGGAGGCTCAGCGACCTCGTCGGCGAGCTGTCCACCCGCAGCGATCTCTTCCGGAAGCTCTGGGGAGCTCACGACGTCCGCGAACACCGCGCGGGCCTGAAGACGATCCATCACCCGGTCGTCGGCGACCTCGACCTCACGTACCAGGCGATGGATCTCGCGTCCGACCGCGGGCTGCAGATGATCGTGTTCTCCGCGGAGCCGGGTTCCGCCAGTCGAGAGCGGTTGCAGCTTCTCGCCAACCTGGCCGAGACAGCGGCGGAGGCGAGAGGATAGCCGTATGACGAACCGGCTCGCCGACACGCTCAGCCCCTATCTCCGCCAGCATCAGGACAACCCCGTCGACTGGCACCCGTGGGGCGAGGAGGCGTTCGCGGAGGCCGAGCGCCGCGACGTACCGCTGCTGATCTCGATCGGCTACTCGACCTGCCACTGGTGCCACGTGATGGCGCGGGAGTCCTTCGCCGATCCGGATACTGCCGCCCTCATCAACGACGGCTTCGTCGCGGTGAAGGTCGACCGCGAGGAGCATCCGCAGGTCGACGGCGCCTACATGGCCGCAGCCTCCGCCTTCACGCAGAACCTCGGCTGGCCGCTCACGGTCTTCACCACGCCCCGAGGACGCACGTTCTATGCCGGCACCTACTGGCCGCCGGAGGCCCGCGGCCAGATGCCCGGCTTCCGCGATGTGCTCGCCGCAGTGCGCGAGGCGTGGACCGTGCGGCGGGAGCAGGCCGAGGAATCGGCGGATGCCGTGACCGACGCCCTCGCCCGCGCGGCGGAGTCCACGCCGTCGGACCTGCCCGACGTGGTGGCGATCGCGACGGCGGCGGAGACGATCGCGCAACGGGAGGACCGCGTGTACGGAGGTTTCGGCGGGGCCCCGAAGTTCCCCGTCGCCACGACGCTGCGGTTCCTGCAGCATCCGCTGGTGCGGGAGGGCGCTCCGCAGGCCGCGGCGTCGGCGGCACGGGCGCTCGCCGCGATGGCCGGGTCCGACCTCCGCGACGCCGACGGCGGCTTCTTCCGATACGCCACCCAGCGCGACTGGACGGTGCCGCACTACGAGCGGATGCTCACCGACAACGCGCAGCTGCTCGACATCGCGCTCGACGCGGGGGACGAGTCGACCGTGCGCGGGATCGCCGCCTTCCTGATCGACGTGCTCCGTCGCGACGCCGGAGGGTTCGGAGCCGCGCAGGATTCCGAGTCGACGATCGACGGCGCCCGCAGCGAAGGCGGCTATTACCTTCGTCCGGTCGCCGACCGCGCGGACCTGGAGCCGCCCGCCGTCGACGGCAAGGTGATCACCGGGTGGAACGGCCTGGCGATCGGCGCGCTGTCCCGGGCGGGTGCGGCATTCGGCGAGCGGGCCTGGATCGATGCCGCCGCTGCTGCCGCCGACCATGTGCTGCGGGTCAACCGGAACGCCGCCGGCGCGCTCGCGCGCACATCGCTCGACGGCCGCGCATCCGCCGCCGTCACGACCCCCGCCGATCTCGGACTCCTCGCCGACGGCCTGTTCGCCCTCGCCCTCGCGACGGGGGAGGCGGAGTGGGCCGTCACGGCACGAGGCATCCTCGACGACGCTCTCGCCGGCACCGGTGGCGACGACCCGCTGCTCTCGGCGCAGGGCATCGCGACCTCGCCCGACCAGACCGACGGCGACCTGCCCTCGGATGCCGCCGCGGTCGCCGGAGCCGCGCTCACCGCCTGGTGGCTCGGGGCGGGGGACCGGTATCGAGGGGCCGCCGTCGAGACCGTGAGCGCCCTCGCGTCGCGCGCGCTCGCGCAGCCGTTCGCCCACGGCACGCTGCTGCGGGTGGCCGCGGGCCTCGCCCTCCCGCCCCGGCAGCTGGTGGTGATCACGGCCGACCGCGACGGTGCGCTCGCGGCAGCCGCCCGGGATGCGGACGCCGAGGTCATCGCCATCGTCAGCCCCGCGCAGGCGCAGGCGTTCACCGAAGCCGGGTTCGAGCTGTTCGAGGGCAAGGACGCGGTCGCGGAGCGCGCCTACGACTGCCGCGCCTTCGTGTGCCGGCTCCCGGTGAGCGACCCGGCAGAGGTCTCGATCTCGCGCTGACGTCACCGATGCATGGTGCACAATCTGCACAGCAATCCGCGCGCAGGCACCGTCCGGTTGCGCGGGTTGCGCAGCATCCGGTGCACCGTTTGCCCAGTGCCCGGCATCCGTTCTACTGTTGCGCGACCCCACCCGCGATCACAGCAAGGATGCTCTGACGATGCCTCTCCCCACCCGCGCCGGACTCGACGCCGTTCCCGCGTACCGTCAGGGGCGCTCCGCCCCGGCCGGTGCGTCGAAGCTCTCCTCGAACGAGTCGCCGCATCCGCCGCTTCCTTCGGTCGCCCAGGCCGTGCGCGACCGGGTCGACGGCATCAACCGCTACCCGGACATGAGTGCCGCCGCTCTCCGCGAGCGTCTCGCCGCCCGCTACGGTGTCGACCCCGCCGAGGTCACCGTCGGTGCGGGTTCGGTCGAGATCGCCTCGCAGCTCATCCACGCGGTGGCCGGCGACGGCGACGAGGTGATCTTCGCCTGGCGGTCGTTCGAGGCGTATCCCTCGCTGGTCCGCATCGCCGGGGCCACACCGGTGGCCGTGCCCCTCGATGCCGATCACGCGCACGACCTCAACGCGATGCTCGCCGCGATCACCCCGCGTACCCGCCTGATCTTCGTGTGCAACCCGAACAACCCGACCGGGACCGTGGTCGGCGCCGACGAGCTGGAGCGCTTCGTCGCCGCCGTGCCACACGATGTGCTCGTGGTGATCGACGAGGCGTACGTGCACTTCGACACGACCGAGAGCCGCGGCGCCGGCATCGAGCTGTTCCGCCGGCATCCGCACGTGGCCGTCCTGCACACGTTCTCCAAGGCCTACGGGCTCGCCGGGCTGCGCATCGGCTACGCGATCGCCCCGGCCGCCGTCGCCGAGAACCAGCGGAAGGTCGCGGTGCCGTTCGGGGTCACCGATCTCGCCCAGACGGCGGCCCTCGCCTCGCTGGATGCCGAAGACGAGCTCGCGGTGCGCATCGGTGAGGTGATCGAGCAACGCGACCGCCTGCACGATGTGCTCACCGCGGCCGGCTGGCCCGCCGTCCCCTCGCAGGCGAACTTCGTGTGGGTCCCGTCCGGTGATCGCACGGGCGAGCTCGAGGAACTGCTGCAGGCCGGCGGCGTGGTCGCCCGGGCCTTCGCCGGCGAGGGGATCCGCATCTCCTCCGGCTCTCCGACCGACATCGACCGCGTCGAGCAGGCGCTCGCCGCCGCGCGTGTGGAGGTCGGCGCGTGACCGGCGACCGCGCGACAGAACTCCCGCCCACCACGACGACCACCAAGGGTCTGCATCCGGGGCTGACCCGCCGCCAGATCTCGATGATGGGGCTCGGCGGCGCGATCGGCGCCGGCCTGTTCGTCGGTTCGGGCCAGGCGATCAGCATCGCCGGTCCCGCCGTCCTGGTCTCGTACCTCGTGGCCGGTGGCATCGTCGTGCT
>NZ_JBLVOH010000020.1:7713-8074 GCF_053543675.1 Microbacterium umsixpiens | reverse complement strand
CCCCGACCGTGTCGGCCGCGACTGCTGCGCTGACGGGGGCGACGGCGACCTCGTCATCCACATCGTCGTCCTCGTCATCGTCGACATCGACGGTCCGAGCGAAGTCCGGGACCCCGGAGACGAGCTCGACAGGGGCTTCTGCAGCGGCCACCGCGGGAGCTTCCTCCTGCTGCGGCGCCTCTTCTTCGACCTGCGCTGCGGCTGCTGCCTCGGCCTCATCGGCGGGTTCGGCGGATGGCACCGCTTCCGCCTCTTCGGCACCGATCACGGAGACGGAACCGGTGCGGGCCTTCTCCTGCTCGCGAACCTGGCGACGGGTCAGCGGGGCATCGCCGTTCGCTTCGTCGGTTACGGCGACCGG
>NZ_JBLVOH010000020.1:0-7658 GCF_053543675.1 Microbacterium umsixpiens | reverse complement strand
GGCCGCCGCGGCGGCCTCCTCGCTGGAGATGACCGGGGTCGATCCCGTCAACCGGATCTCCCGCAACTGCTTGCGCGTCAGCGGACCCTGCCCTTGCTGATCCGATGTACTCATGCCTTGCTCCGATACAGGTGATGCTTCGCGATGTACTGAACGACCCCATCAGGGACCAGGTACCAGACCGGCTGATCGTCACGAACGCGTTCGCGGCAGTCCGTCGACGAGATCGACAGCGCCGGCACCTCGAGTTGGCTGACGTTGTCGCTCGGGAGGCCGTCAGTGCTCAGGACATGTCCAGGACGTGAGACCGCGACGAAGTGGGCCAACTCCCACAACTCATCATGGTCCCTCCAACTGAGAATTTGCGCCACGGCGTCGGCTCCCGTGATGAAGAAGAGCTCGGCGTCGGGTCGATCCCGCTTCAGATCGCGCAGGGTGTCGATCGTGTAGGTGGGGCCTTCGCGATCGATGTCGACCCGGCTCACCGTGAACTGCGGGTTCGAGGCGGTCGCGATCACGGTCATCAGATAGCGATGCTCGCTCGGCGAGACACCCGACTTCTGCCACGGATGCCCGGTCGGCACGAAGACGACCTCGTCGAGGCCGAAAGAGTTCGCGACCTCGCTCGCTGCGACCAGGTGGCCATGGTGGATGGGGTCGAACGTGCCGCCCATCACGCCGATGCGCGGGGGGCGCGTGGTCGCAGCGTCGTTCATGCGGGCCTAGTGGCCGTGTCCCGCCTCGTGGCCGTCTTTTCCGTGCTGCGCAGCCCATGCCTCGGCCTTCGCCGAGTGACGGTTGGCGACGTTCTTGTACGAGAACGTCACGAGGCCGAGCGCGCCGAACACGATCGCGGCGATGACCCCGAAGATCAGCGTCTCGAGCGCGACGTTGCCGTGGTGCTCGGTTTCGGCAGCGGCCATCGCGATCTGTGCGACGAGGTTCATCCTGGCTCCGTTTCGTGGCGTGCTGTTCGGGATCCTGCGGGGGTTACAGCGTCCCCCAGTCTAGCCCTCAGCCGCGCGTCTGCCCCGACCCACGCGCGAGCCATTTCGTGCTGGTCAGCTCGGAGAGCCCCATCGGTCCCCGCGCATGCAGCTTCTGGGTGGAGATGCCGACCTCCGCACCGAACCCGAACTCGCCTCCGTCGGTGAATCGCGTGGACGCGTTCACCATGACCACAGCCGAGTCCACCTCGGCGAGGAACCGCTCGGCATTGCGCGAATCCGTCGTGATGATCGACTCGGTGTGCCCCGTGCTGTACCGACGGATGTGCGCGAGGGCCTCGTCGAGCGAGTCGACGACCTTCATCGCGATGTCGAGGCTCAGATACTCGGTCTCCCAGTCCTCCTCGGTGGCGGGGATCACGTTCGACATGAGCCCCACGACCATGTCGTCGCCGTGGATCGCGACACCCTCGCTCTCGAGGGCACTGGCCACCAGCGGCACGAGACGCGGCGCGGCCTGACGGTGCACGAGGACCGTCTCGACGGCGTTGCACACGCTCGGACGCTGCACCTTGGCGTTCACGACGATGTCACGCGCCCAGTCGTCGGGGGCGGTCTCGTCGAGGAAGATGTGGACGTTGCCCGCCCCGGTCTCGATGACGGGCACGGTCGACTCCGTCACCACGGTCTCGATGAGGCCCGCACTCCCCCGCGGGATCAGCACATCGATGAAGCCGCGACCGTGCATGAGCGCCTTCGCGCCGTCGCGGCCGAAGTCGTCGACGGTCTGGATCGCCTCCGCCGTGAGTCCGGCGCCCTCGACCGCCGCGCGCATGATGTCCACGAGCACGGCGTTGGAGTCGTGGGCGGCGCTGCCACCGCGCAGCACCACGGCGTTGCCCGATCGCAACGCGAGCGCGGCGATGTCGACGGTCACGTTGGGCCGGGCTTCGTAGATCGCACCGACCACACCGAAGGGGACCCGCACCTGCTCGAGCGCCACGCCGTTGGGCATGCGGTGACCGCCGACCACGCGCCCGACGGGGTCCGGGAGAGCGGCGACCTCGCGGACGGCGGCAGCCAGAGCCGCGACCCGCTTCTCGTCGAGTCGCAGCCGATCGATCAGGGACTCACCGATACCGTCCTGCTGACCGCGCGAGATGTCACGACCGTTCGCCTCGATGATGCGCGGCGCGTCCGCCAGGAGCGCCAGAGCGATCGCTTCGAGCACACGAGCCTTGTCAGCGCTGGTCAGGGCCGCGGTGGCGCGGGAGGCCTCTTTGGCGCGCTCCAGGCGCGCCTGCGGGGTCTGGTCGGTCATCCGTCCAGTTTATGAGGTGGCGGGTTCGAACCAGGTTCCTATTTCGGCGCCGGAGAGCGCCTTGTCCACCAGATCTGCGCTGGTGACGAGCACGCCGATGCCGGATGCCGCGGCCAGTCGCGCCGCCGAGACCTTGGTCGCCGCTCCGCCGGTGCCGACGCTGTTGACCACCGTCGCACCGAATTCGAGCCCGGTGAGATCGGCGTCGGGGGCGACGATGTCGATCGGCTCCGCACCCGGATCCGTCGGCGGCTTCGTGTACAGCGACTCGATGTCGCTCAGGAGGATGAGCGCGTCGGCCTCGATCAGCTGCGCGACCAGGGCGCCCAGACGATCGTTGTCTCCGAACCGGATCTCCTGCGTCGCGACCGTGTCGTTCTCGTTGACGATCGGCAGAGTCCGCAGACCGAGCAGTCGCTCCATCGCACGCCGTGCGTTCGAGCGTGAGGTGGGGTGTTCCAGGTCGCCGGTGGTGAGGAGGACTTGACCGGCGACGATGTCGAACGGGCGAAGCGACTCCTGGTACCGGTACATGAGGATGTTCTGCCCTACGGCCGCGGCCGCCTGCTGGGTGGCGAGGTCGTTCGGCCGCGAGTCCAGACGCAGGAACGGGATCCCGGACGCGATCGCGCCGGAGGACACCAGCACGACTTCGGCCCCGCGCGCGTGCGCTGCGGCGAGGGCCTCGACGATCACAGGGATGCGCCACGACGACTCGCCGCTGATCGAGGACGAACCGACCTTGACGACGATTCGCGAGGCGGTCGCCAGATCAGCGCGGGTGCGTGCGGTCACTCGCCGTCCTCGCGGTACGCGGCCAGGCGCTGGGTCTCCACCTCAGCACGAGCCTCGGCCTTGGCATCCATGCGCTCGTAGTACTGCTCGCGGCGCTCCGACGTCGTCCGGCGCGAGTTGGGCGCCAGTCGGGGGTCTGTACCACGGGGAGCGCTCATGAGCTCCGCCGCCGAGGTCATCGTCGGTTCCCAGTCGAAGACGATGCTGTCGCCCTCGCCGATCACGACGGTCGACCCCTGCACCGCACCGAGGCGGAAGAGTTCGTCCTCGACGCCGAGCTTCTCGAGGCGATCGGCGAGGTAGCCCACAGCCTCTTCGTTCTGGAAGTCGGTCTGCTGAACCCAACGCACCGGCTTCTCTCCCATGATCCGGTAGACGTTGCCGTAGGTGCCACCCTCGACGCGGATGGTGAAGCCCTTCTTGGAGCCACGCGGGCGGATGACGACGCGCTCCGGCGGCGTCTCCAGCGCGGCTTCGGCGCGGGCCTTCTCGACGAGCTCGCCCAGCGCGAACGTCAGCGGACGCAGCCCCTCGTGCGAGACCGTGGAGATCTCGAACACACGGAAGCCGCGCGCTTCGAGATCGGGGCGCACCAGTTCGGCGAGGTCGCGCGCCTCGGGCACGTCGATCTTGTTCAGCGCGACGAACTGCGGGCGCTCGAGGAGAGGGGTCTGCCCCTCGGGCACCTCGTAGGCGCCGAGCTCGGCGAGGATGACATCGAGGTCGGAGATCGGGTCGCGCCCGGGCTCGAGGGTGGCGCAGTCGAGGACGTGCAGCAGGGCAGAGCAGCGCTCGACATGGCGGAGGAACTCGAGTCCGAGGCCGCGCCCCTCGCTCGCGCCCTCGATGAGGCCGGGCACGTCGGCGACCGTGTAGCGGAAGTCTCCGACCTGCACGACGCCGAGGTTGGGGTGCAGGGTGGTGAACGGGTAGTCGGCGATCTTGGGCCGAGCGGCCGAGATCGCGCCGATGAGACTCGACTTCCCGGCAGACGGGTAGCCGACGAGCGCGATGTCGGCGACGGTCTTCAGCTCGAGGACGACGTCGCCCTCGTATCCGGGCGTACCCAGAAGCGCGAAGCCGGGAGCCTTGCGCTTCGGAGTGGCGAGAGCGGCGTTACCGAGCCCGCCCATCCCGCCCTTGGCGACGACGAACCGCTCGCCGGGGATGATCATGTCGATCAGGACCTCGCCCGCGGTGTTCTTCACCACGGTGCCCACCGGCACCGGGAGTTCGAGCGTCTCGCCGAGGAAACCGGAGCGGTGGTCGCCCATGCCGGGGCCGCCGTTGCCCGAGGAACGGTGCGGAGAGTGGTGGTACGAGAGCAGCGTGCCGGTCTGCGGGTCGGCGACGAGCACGATGTCGCCGCCGTCGCCGCCGTTTCCGCCGTCGGGGCCGCCGAGGGGCTTGAACTTCTCGCGGTGCACGGAGACGCAACCGCCGCCGCCCTTACCCGCACGCAGGTGCAGTGTGACGGTGTCGACGAACGTGACCATGTGCGGGTTCCCCTGGGTTCCTGTTTATGACGGTGTGCAGATACACGGACGGGGCGAGCCGAAGCCCGCCCCGAACCGGATGACTAGTGTCGTGCTGAGATCACTCAGCTGCAGCGACGATGTTGACGACCTTGCGGCCGCCCTTCGCTCCGAACTGGACCGCACCGGCGGCCAGAGCGAACAGCGTGTCGTCGCCACCACGGCCGACGTTGACGCCGGGGTGGAAGTGCGTGCCGCGCTGGCGGACGATGATCTCGCCGGCGAGGACCTGCTGACCACCGAAGCGCTTCACGCCGAGGCGCTGAGCGTTGGAGTCACGACCGTTACGGGTGGAGCTTGCGCCCTTTTTATGTGCCATGTCCTAGTCCCCTCTGGCTTACTTGATGCCGGTGATCTTGACGCGCGTGAGCTCCTGACGGTGCCCCTGGCGCTTCTTGTAACCGGTCTTGTTCTTGTACTTCTGGATGATGATCTTCGGGCCGCGGAGGTTGCCGATGACCTCAGCCGTGACCTTGACCTTCGCCAGCGAGTCAGCGTCGGTGGTCACCGTGGCGCCGTCGACGAGCAGCACTGCGGCCAGCTCGATCTTCTCGCCCTGGGCAGCCTTGACACGGTCGAGCTGAACGATCGTGCCGACCTCGACCTTCTCCTGCCGCCCACCGGCGCGCACTACTGCGTAAACCACTTCATACCTGTTTCGTTGGGGAGCTCGCGGCTCCGAGATCTCACGGGAAGACTGTTGCTTGCATGCACCGTGGAACGGCGGGCGCGAACGCAAGACTCTCCGCTTCGACCGACGAGGACGACGCGGCATACGCACCAAGGGACTACTTTACCGGATGCGGGTCGGTGTCGCAAAGCGAAGCCGCTCCCGCTCCCCCGCGTGTCGCGCCCCGGCCGCCAACGCCGGGAGCAGTCGTAGGCTGACGAGGTGACCGTACTCGTCGACGACCCCCTCTGGCCCGCCCACGGACGCCTGTGGGCGCACCTGGTCAGCGACGAGAGCCTCGACGAACTGCACACCTTCGCGAAGGCGAACGACGTGCCGGCGCGCGCCTTCGACCTCGACCATTACGACGTGCCGGAGGAGATGATCCCCCGGCTCGTCATCGCCGGCGCCCGCCCGGTCAAGGGCAAGGAGCTGGTGCGACGCCTGATCGCCTCAGGACTCCGAGTCCGCGGCCGCGACCGGCGCTGACGGCTCGTTGTTCACCGACACCGGGGTGCCGGTGAGTGCAGCAGTGCTCACCCGACGGCGACCTCGGCCCTGACCCGGAGCCTTCGGCTCCGGAAGGGCGTCGAGAACCGAGTCGAGCAGCTGCTCCGCCGGCGACTTCGGTGCCGAACGATCGCCACCGCGCTTCTTGCGGGCCTTCTTGGGCCGTTCGGCCGCCGTCGGCGCCTCGGACGCTGCCGGGGTGGTCTCCGCCTCTGCAGCGCCTTCCGCGGCCGGAACGATGGTGGAGGCCGCGATCTGAGCCAGCGCCGACTTGGCACCCTCGGTGATGCTGTGGGTCACGCTCGGAGCCGCAGGCGCGTTCTGACTCTGGCCGTTACCGCCGTTGTTTCCGTTGCCGCCGCGCTGACGACGACCGCTCTGGCCGTTGCCGTTGCTGCTGCCGCCGTTGTTGCTGGAGCGGTGCTTCACGACCGGATCGTGGTGCACGATGACACCGCGGCCGGCGCAGACCTCGCAGGCCTCGCTGAAGGTCTCGAGGAGTCCGAGGCCGAGCTTCTTGCGGGTCATCTGCACGAGCCCGAGCGAGGTGACCTCGGCGACCTGGTGCTTCGTCCGGTCGCGGCTCAGGCACTCGATCAGACGGCGGAGCACGAGATCACGGTTGGACTCGAGCACCATGTCGATGAAGTCGACGACGATGATGCCGCCGATGTCGCGCAGTCGCAGCTGGCGGACGATCTCCTCCGCGGCCTCGAGGTTGTTCTTGGTGACCGTCTCCTCGAGGTTTCCGCCGGAGCCGACGAACTTTCCGGTGTTGACGTCGACGACGGTCATCGCCTCGGTACGGTCGATCACGAGCGAACCGCCCGACGGGAGCCAGACCTTGCGGTCGAGCGCCTTCTCGATCTGCTCCGTGATGCGGAACGCATCGAACGGGTCGGTCTCCTCCTCGTATGCCTCGACACGCTCGAGCAGGTCGGGCGCGACGCTCTCCAGGTAGGCGCGGATGGTCTGCTGAGCGTCCTCACCCTGAATCAGCATCTTGGTGAAGTCCTCGTTGAAGACGTCGCGGACGATCTTCACGAGCAGGTCGGGCTCTGCATGCAGGAGGGCAGGTGCCTGCTGGTTCTCGACCTGCTTCTGGACGTGCTCCCACTGCGCGGTGAGGCGCTGCACATCGCGCGTGAGCTGGTCCTCGGTCGCGCCCTCGGCCGCGGTGCGCACGATCACGCCGGACGACTCGGGGAGGACCTCCTTGAGGATCCGCTTGAGTCGCGCGCGCTCGTTGTCGGGAAGCTTGCGGCTGATGCCGTTCATCGAGCCGCCGGGCACGTAGACCAGGTAGCGGCCGGGAAGGGAGATCTGGCTGGTGAGGCGGGCGCCCTTGTGTCCGACCGGGTCCTTGGTGACCTGCACGAGCACGCGATCACCGGGCTTGAGCGCGAGCTCGATGCGCCGCGGCTGGTTGCCGGTCTCCACGCCGTCCCAGTCGACCTCGCCGGAGTACAGCACGGCGTTGCGGCCACGGCCGATGTCGACGAACGCAGCCTCCATGCTCGGCAGCACGTTCTGGACGCGGCCGAGGTACACGTTGCCGATCAGTGAGGCGTCCTGGTTGCGGGCAACGTAGTGCTCGACGAGGACGCCGTCCTCGAGGACGCCGATCTGGGTGCGACCGTTCTTCGAGCGCACGACCATCTTGCGGTCGACGGACTCGCGACGCGCGAGGAACTCGGCCTCGGTGACGACCGGACGGCGGCGACCCGCGTCGCGTCCGTCGCGGCGACGCTGCTTCTTCGCCTCGAGCCGGGTGGAACCCTTGATGGCCTTCGGCTCGGTGATGTACTCGACGACGCGCTGACGCTGACGCGGTTCTTCACGCTGGTCGTCCCCGTCGGATCCGCCACGGCGACGGCCCC
>NZ_JBLVOH010000019.1:43832-47852 GCF_053543675.1 Microbacterium umsixpiens | reverse complement strand
CGACCCACAAGCCGAACCGAGCGAAAGTTATCCACAACCTTCTCCACAGCCTGGGGAGAATTACACCGGTGTTATTCACAGGGGTTAACAACCCTGTTAACAACTCGGGATCAGGACAAAATGATCAGCGGCGGGATGAAGGCGACGATGACGATCAACAGGACGACGAGCGCCGAGAGGAGAACGATCTGCCACGTGCGCTGGTCTCGACGCCTCGTCCGGGTGTAGATGAGGGCGACCAGCGCGCCGACGATCGCACCGCCGAGGTGCGCCTGCCAGGAGATGCCACCGGCGAAGAAGCCGAAGGCGAAGTTGATGCCGAGGATCACGAGGATCCCGGTCACGTTCGCGCCGATGTGGCGGCCGATGATCAACAGCGAGGCCAGCATTCCGAAGATCGCGCCGGATGCGCCGACCGTCGGGTCCAGGGGGGCGAGGAGGGCGACCGCCACCGATCCGCCGAGGCCGCTGATCAGATAGAGGGCCAGGAAGCGGGCGCGGCCGAGCATGGGCTCGAGGCTCTGCCCCAGCATCCACAGGGCGAGCATGTTCAGCGCGAGATGGATGAAGCTGCCGTGCACGAACAGGACGGAGAGGAGGCGCCAGGGCTCGAAGCCCGCACCGAAGAGGTTCGGGTAGAGATACGGCGCGTAGAAGGCGAGTGCCTGCGTGATCGGCCCGTTCATCCCGGGGATCAGCTGCACCAGTCCGATGAATGACGTGACGGCGAGCAGCACGTAGGTGACGATCGGCTTGCCGCTGCGGGCGATCGACATGGTGCCGCCGCTGCGAGCACCCCACCGACGCTGGGCCTTCTTCTGCGCGGGGGTGCGGTTCTTGCGCTCGGCGTTCATGCACTCCGGGCAGATGACGCCGACGGGTGCCTGAGTCTGGCACTCGGGGCAGATGGTGCGCATGCACCGCTGGCAGAGCACGAAGCTCTGCCGATCCGGATGCCGGTAGCAGAAGTTGTCGCGATTGCTCGTGAACTCAGGCGTGGTCATCCGGATCGGCCGCAGCTGTCGTCAGGCCGCGACGATGTCGATCGACTGCAGCACGACGGGCTCGACCGGACGGTCTCCGCCGCTGGTCGGAACGGCACCGATCTTGTCGACGACGGCGCGGGAGGCGTCATCGGCGACCTCGCCGAAGATGGTGTGCTTGCCCTGGAGCCACGGGGTCGGGTCGGTCGTGATGAAGAACTGCGAGCCGTTGGTGCCCTCGGGCTTGCCGGTGATGGCGTTGCGGCGGAGGCCGGCGTTCGCCATCGCGAGGATGTACGGCTTGTTGAAGTCGAGCTCCATGTTGATCTCGTCGTCGAAGTTGTAGCCGGGGCCGCCGACGCCCTGTCCGAGGGGGTCGCCGCCCTGGATCATGAAGTTCGGGATGATGCGGTGGAAGATGACGTCCTTGTAGAGAGGACCCTCGCCCGGCTTGCCGGTGGCGGGATCGGTCCACTCCTGGGTGCCGTCGGCGAGGCCGACGAAGTTCTTGACCGTCTTCGGTGCGTGATCGCCGAAGAGGTTGATGACGATGTCACCGTGGTTGGTGTGCAGGGTTGCGACGTGGGAAGCGTGAGCCATGCCTTCATTCTCGCAGAGCTTTCGGTGAGTTCGCCCGGCGTACCCCGGATCCGCCGACAGCGCAAGGGCCGGGCGATTCCCGCCCGGTATCCAGCCTCCCGTGGCAAGATGGGGAACCCGTACTCCAATGGACAGGAGAGCATCGTGAGCCTCAGCCGCAAGCGGAAGAAGGAACTGCGTCGTCTTCAGAACGACGCGAACCAGCTCTGGGAGAACCAGCAGGTGCTCGTCGGTCACGCCGCCGATGTCGCCCGCGAGGCCGGACGTCAGCTCGGAAACATCAATCGCGAGCAGGTCGTGCCGGTCATCCAGGACACGTACAACCGCCGTGTCGCCCCGGTCGTCGACCGTGGCGTGAAGCTCGGCAAGCACGTCGTCGACGACAAGTTCGTCCCGATCGTGGGCGGAGTCGTCGGTTCGGCTCTCACCGCGTGGGACGTCGCGAACGCCAAGCGCCACGGTGTGGCCGCACCGGCTCGTCGGGGCGATTTCGGCAAGAAGCAGAAGTCGGGCCCGGGTCTCGGCTCGGTCGTCGCGATCATCCTCGGTGCTGCTGCCGCCGTCGGTGTGCTCTACGCCGCATGGCAGGCGCTGCGTGCCGATGACGAGCTCTGGGTCGCGGACGACCCGCTCGCCGCGCCCGACGCGTGACCCCGTCTGATCTCGCCTCCGTCGCCTCTGGTGACGGAGGCGATCGGCATGCGCGGGTGCGGGATGCGGCCGCTGCTCGCGGGCTCGACATCGAGATCCGCGAACGCCCCGCTGCCGGCAGCCTGTTCGAGGCGGCCGAGCTGCTCGGCATCCCGCCGTCCGGCATCGTCAAAACTCTCGTCGTCAAGCGCTCGGACGACACCTTCCTGTTCGCCCTCGTGCCCGGCGGACGCTCGATCTCGTGGCCGAAGCTGCGCGCCCTGGTCGGCGTGAACAAGCTGCGCCTGCCCGAGCCCGAGCTCGCGCTCCAGGCGACCGGCTACGAGCGGGGCACCATCGTTCCCATCGGCAGCACCACGGATTGGCCGATCTATGCCGACGAGTCCATCGTGGGTCAGCGCATCGCCATGGGTGCCGGCGCTCACGGGTACAGCCTCTTCGTCGAGGCGGACGACCTCATCGCCGCGTACGGGGCGACGGTCGCCGACATCTCGGTTCCCGAGGAGCGCTGAGCTCAGAGGATTCCGGCCATGCGCATCGCGATGTCGACGAGCTTGACGCGCTGCAGCTCGGCCACGGATTTCAGGGGAAACCACTCGGCCATGTCGGTCGAGCCATCGGTCTCGAAGCGCAGCTTGCCGCCCGTGACCTGCGCGCGATAGACGATGCGCAGCGTGTGCAGCGGATCCGCGGCCTTCTGCACGCGGCGTCCGGCGGGGATGACCCTGGAGTGGATGCCGAGGAGCTCGCCGACCTTCACGGTGTAGCCGGTCTCCTCCCGGAGCTCGCGGCGCACCGCATCCTCCGGCGACTCACCGGGTTCGAGTCCGCCGCCCGGCATGGTCCACGCGACGCGACGGCCCTCGGTCCACCGCGCCAACAGCAGACGCCCGTCGTCATCGGTGACGACCGCGTACGCCGCGACACGCAGGTCCATGGATCACACACTATCCGGCGGCGGAGACCCCGGATGACCGCATGTCAGACGACCCGGGCGCCGCTCACATAGGTCGCGGTCACCTGGGTTTCGGCGAGGTCTTCCGCCGAGACCGTGAGGGGATCACGGTCGACCACGATGAAGTCGGCGAAGAGTCCGGGGGCGAGGGTGCCGACCTCATGCTCGCTGAAGAGCTGCCATGCCGCGTTCGCGGTGTGCGCGAGGAGTGCCTGTTCGCGCGTGACCGGGGTGCCGCCCGGCATCCGGTATCCGTTGCGAGTCGCGCGGGTCTCGGCGACGGCCATGTTGCGGAAGGGCTCGTTGGGGGTGACCCAGCCGTCGTTGTGGAAGGTCGCCCGGTGACCGGCGGCGAAGGCGGCACCGGCATCGGCCCAGGCACCACCGTGCTCCGAGCCGAAGAGGTCGTCGACCAGCACCTCTCCCCAGTAGGTGATGTGGTCGACGAAGAGACTGACGGTGACGCCGAGGGATGCCGCGCGCTCGAACTGCTCCGGGGTCATGGCCCCGCAGTGCTCGAGGCGGAAGCGGTGGTCGGTGAGCTCGTGCTGCCGGATGAGCTGCTCGTACACGTCGAGGGTCGCGTCGATCGCGAGGTCACCGTGCACATGGCAGGCGAGCTGCCAGCCCGCGGCGGCATAGGGTTCGGCGATCGCGCGCAGCTGTTCGGCCGTGTAGTTCGCGTGTCCGATGTGATGCGGTTCGAGCCCGAGGGAGCGGGTCGCCGGGGTGTCGAGGTAGGGAAAGGAGGTGGCGATGTTGCCCACCCACGGAGAACCGTCGGACCAGGTCTTCACCCCGGTCTGGCGGAACACGGGATCGCCGTCACCC
>NZ_JBLVOH010000019.1:42457-43812 GCF_053543675.1 Microbacterium umsixpiens | reverse complement strand
GACGCCGCGGGGACGGGACATCTCGTACCACCGCAGCCGCACGGGCATCGCACCCTGCGCACGAAGGGCGTCGATGAGCGGGTTGAGCTCGGGGTTCCACGACAGGTCCGACACCGTCGTGATGCCCCGGGATGCCAGGTCGTGCAGGTGCGCGGGGAGGATCCGGGGGAGATGCTCCTGCGCCTTCGCGAGCATCGGCGCCACGACCTGCTCGACCGCCGCGGCCTCGAGGGCGACGCCCGTGAGCTCCCCCGCGGCATCACGGCCGAACGAGGCGCCGACCGGATCGGGGGTTTCCCGATCGATGCCTGCGGCGAGCGCGGCCGCGGTGTTGAAGTACACGGAATGACCGGAGTTGTGGATGACGACGAGGGGCACGTTGCCCGCGAGCTCGTCGAGGAAGCGGATGTCGGGGTCGGGCAGTCCACGCTGCAGCAGAGCATCCCACCCGTTCGCGAAAACCGCTTCGCCGCCGGCATCCGCCACCGCCGCTCGGAGCGCCGCGAGGACGCCTTCCGCCTCGGGGATCACGACGGGACGGAGGTCGACCACGAGATCGGAGAGCAGGATCGCGGAGAAGCCCGGATGCCCGTGCGGCTCGATCAAACCGGGCATGACCCAGCCGTCGAGGGCTGTGGTCTCGGCATCCGGGAAGCGGCGGAGGAGGTCGTCCGTCGTCCCGACGGCGACGATCGTTCCGTCGTGGACGACCATCGCCTCCACTTCGGCGTCAGCGCTCGGGGAGAGCGGGCGGATGCGGCCGGTGAAGACTGTCGTCATGGCGTCAGTCTGGCAGTCGAGGTGCCGTCGAGGATCGATCACGAATCAAGAAGCACACCGCGGCCGAGCGTACGTAGTCTGAATCCCACACCAGCAGCACATCGAGAGGACCGACCATGGCCGAGAAAGAGAAGAACTTCAGCGCCGAGGAACGCGAAGCCATGCAGGCCGCCGCGAAGGAGGCCCGCACCCGTCGTTCCCGGGCGAAGAAGTCGCCCGAAGAGCTGCGCGCCGCGGGTGAGGCCGACATCAAGGAGGCGATCGAGAAGCTGACGCCCGAAGACCAGGCTCTCTCGAACAAGCTGCACGCCCTCGTCTCCGAGGTCGCCCCTGAGCTCGTGCCCCGCACCTACTACGGGATGCCGGCGTGGGGTCGCGACGGCAAGGTGCTCTGCTTCTTCCAGCCCGCGAGCAAGTTCAAGGTGCGCTACGGCACGTTCGGTTTCGAGCCCATCTCGAACCTCGACGACGGCACCGTCTGGCCGACCGCCTACGCGGTCACGGATCTCACGAAGGCCGACCTGGAGTTCCTCGCGGACCGCATCCGCGTCGCGATCAGCTGACGCCCCTGCCGA
>NZ_JBLVOH010000019.1:32530-42377 GCF_053543675.1 Microbacterium umsixpiens | reverse complement strand
GTCACTCAGCCGTTGATGACCTGCGGCACGGCGACCGACTTGAGACCCTCGACCCCGAACTCGAGGCCGTAGCCCGACGACTTGTGACCGCCGAACGGGATCATCGGATGCACACCGCCGTGCGAATTGATCCAGACGGTGCCGGCCTGGATGCGCGCGGCGACCTTCCGCGCCTCCTCGCGCTCGCCCCAGACCGACGCCCCGAGGCCGACATCGAGGCCGTTGGCGCTGGCGATCGCCTCGTCCACATCGGTGTACCGGATGATCGGCAGCGCGGGACCGAACTGCTCCTCGTCGACGAGGGCCACCCCGTCGGTCACGTCGGCGACGAGCGTGATCGGGTAGAAGAGCTCCCCGAGCTCGGTCGCGGGTGCACCGCCCGTGACGATCCGACCGCCGTTGCGCGCCGCGTCGTCGACCAGGTCGCGCACGATCTCGAACTGGGCGCGGTTCTGCAGCGGACCGAGCACGTTCTGCTCATCCAGGCCGTTGCCCATCGGGGTCTGCCGAGCGACATCGGCCAGTGCGTCGACGACCTCGTCGTAGACGGAGTCGTGCACGTAGAGGCGCTTGAGCGCCGCACACGTCTGTCCCGTATTGATGAACGCGCCCCAGAAGAGCTCCTGCGCGATGGCGGTCGCGTCGACGCCCGGCAGGACGATCCCCGCGTCATTGCCGCCGAGCTCGAGCGTGAGCCTGGCGAGGTTCTGCGCCGAGCTCTCGACGATGCTGCGCCCGGTCGCCGTCGAACCCGTGAACATGACCTTGCCGATGTCCGGGTGGGAGGCGATCCTCGCCCCCACCTCGCGGTCTCCGGCGACACCGATGAGCACATCGCGGGGGAGCACCCGGTTCATGACCTCGATCAGCGCCAGCACACTCAGCGTCGTGTATCCGCTCGGCTTCACGACGACCGTGTTGCCCATGCGCAGCGCCGGAGCGATCTGCCAGATGCCGATCATGAGGGGCCAGTTCCACGGTCCGATCGCACCGACCACGCCGATCGCGCGGTAGTGGAGCTCGGCATGGGTCTCACCGTCGTCCACCACGGTCTCCGGCTCGAGGGGCGTCGCGGCGGCGGTGCGCAGCCACGCGGAGCACGCGCCCACCTCGAAGCGCGCGTTCGGACCGTTGAGCGGCTTGCCCTGTTCGCGGGAGAGCAGCCGGGCGAGCGGCTCGGCGTTCGCGTCGATCGCGTCGGCCACCCGGTTCAGAAGCGCACTGCGCTCCGCATGGCCGAGTGCATCCCACCCGGGCTGAGCCGCCTTCGCCCGCGCGACCGCGGCGTCGAGCTCGTCGACCGTGTGCACGGGTGCTCGTCCGATCGGTTCGCGCGTCGCCGCGTCGACCACTTCGCGACCCCGACCTTCGGGGGCGCCGACGCGCTCCAACAGGGCGGCCTCGTCCAGAACCGGGGCGTTCTCCGACATCACTGTCTCCTCACGATGGGGTGCGCGACAGGTTCATCGCGCAGTTCGAGTCTGTGCTCGGGGGTCGAGCGGGGTTTGACTGCCCGTGCGGCGCGCTTGCCGGTCCGTGACCGAAGAGCGCGGACCGGGCTCAGTGACCGCCGCCGCGGTACGCACCGACGGTCGCCAGCCGGTCGAGGTGCGCGGCCAGCGAGAAGTGCGGGTCGATGCCGGCATCGCTCGGCCGCGTGGCGAGCCGCGCAGCCCATTCCCCGAGCACGGGCGCGAACTTGAAGCCGTGACCCGAGAGACCGGTCACCGTCACGACCCGCTCGCTCTCGCTCACGTCGACGATCGGGGTGCGATCGGGTGTGTAAGCGCAGTGGTGCACGCTGGAGCGCACGGGCTCGGGGTTCAACGACGGGAAGAACTCCTTCGCCTGCTGCCCGATCTTCGCGAGTTCGTGTCGCGTGTACTCCCGCGGAACCTCGTCGACATCGCGGGCGACCGGCCAGGTCGGGTTGCTGCTCGCCTTGATCGAGTAGCCGTCGAGGCTCGGCGCCCCGAAGAAGTGCACGGGGCCCACGTCGCGCAGGAACGCGGGGAAGCGCTCGGGGAGGAAGTCGGCGATGTCCGTGGGCATGAACCAGGTCAACCCGAGGACCTGCAACCGCAACAGGTCGTGCAGCCGGGGGTCCAGCCGTGTGGACCAGGAGCCGGAGGCGAGGATCACTGTGTCAGCGCGGATCGCCTCGGTCGGGGTGCGCACCACCACGCCGCCCGGTTCTTCCTCGATCGCGAGCACCGGGGTGTGGAAGCGCAGCTGCGCACCGGCCGCCTCGGCGAGATCGAGGGCAGCCATCAGCGAGACCTCGGGACGGATGCCGCCGCCGTGGTGGTCGAGCACCCCGACGTCGCCGTCGTGCACGTTGTGCTGCGGGTGGGCGCGACGCAGCTCCTCGGTGTCGTAGAGGGTGTGCGGCAGGTCGAACTCGCGCACGGTGTCGAGGGTCGTGCGCATCTCGATCCGGTCGGGCTGGGCGATCGACAGGGCCCCCGCCTCGAGGTAGAGCTCCCGGCCGGACCGCTGCTCGAGTTCACGCCACAGTCGCCGCGACTCCTGCAGCATCGGCACGTAGCGCCCGCCCTCGTGATAGGCCGTGCGGAAGACCCGAGACTCGCCGGCGTAGGAGCCGCGGTCGTGCACCTTGCCGTACTGCTCGATGCCGATGACCTCGACGTCGTCACGCTGCGACAGTCGCCACGCGGCGAGCGCACCCACCGCCCCCAGCCCGACGATGACGATCCGCTTCCTGACCTGCACACTCATGGGAACTCCTGACGAATGATCGATGGGGGACGGACGCCGGTCATGCGAGAGCCGGAGTGTCCCAGAGCAGCAGTTCCGTGCCGATGCCCTCGGCCATCGCACGCCGGTAGACGACGGTCCCCCACGCGACGTCTTCCACCGGCATCCCGCCGACGGAGTAGAGGAAGATGTCGTCCTCCGTTCGGCGCCCCTCTGCCTGCCCGCTCATGATCGCGGGGAGGTTCTCGAGAGCCTCGTCGCGCACGTCCCCCGAACGGATGCGATCCAGCAGGTACATGCCGTGGAGGCCGATGTGCTCGTGCGCCGGGTGCGGCACCTCTTCGCTCCACGCCTCGTACAGCCCACGGAAGTCGGCGACGTGTCGCGCTCCGTGGAGCAGTTCGTCGTCGATCATGATGTCGGCGGGCAGGCTCACCAGCGCACCCGGTTTGAGCCACCGCTTCTCGATCCGCACGTAGTTCGCCGAACCGGCCGGCGTCGTGGGGGCGACCGTGACCAGATCGCTGTCGCGTACAGCATCCTCCACACTGTCGACGACCGTGACCGTCGTGAACTGGGGGTACTCGCGCCGCACCCACTCCACGAAGGAGTCGATGCTCGATCGGCTGCGTCCGGCGACCTTCAGGGTGTCGAGCTCGGGGCGCACGGCCACGAAGGCTTCGAGCGTCGTCCGGTTCATCACGCCGGGTGCCACGATGCCCACGCTCCGCGCATCGGGGTTGGCGAGGTGGCGGGCACCGACTCCCGGCACGGCGCCCGTGCGATACGCACTCAGCAGGTTCGCCGACATGTGCGCGAGTGGCGCGCCGGTGTCCTTGTCGCTCAGCGTGAGCATCAGGATCGACCGCGGCAGACCGTTCTCGCGGTTGGCCATGTTCGACCCGTACCACTTGCAGCCGGCCGTCTGGAAGGTGCCGCCGAGGTACGCCGGCATCGCCATCATCCGGCGATGGGGTCCGTCGAGCGGCATGCCCTCATGGGCGGATTCGGCGGGGAAGGTGACCATCGAGCCGTGCGAGTTCCCGTCCGGTCCGCCCATCCGGTAGTCGCCGGCGTCGACGAGACGCAGGGTCTCCTCCATCACGTCGACGCACAGCCCCATGTCAGTGACGCCGGCCGCGATCGTGTCCGGCTCGGACAGATACCGGAAGGTCAGTCTGGTGTCAGTGGTGCTCACAGGTTTCCTCTCGTCGCGTCGACCACCGGCTCGGGCTCGCCCAGGATCGGAGCCTCCGGCAGCTCGGTGCCGTGACCGATCTGGCGATAGACCTCCGGCCGCGCCCTGCGCAACCACAGCGCCCACACGACGGCCAGGGCCGAGGGCACGAGCAGCACAGCGGGAAGGATGAAGGTCGTCGGGGTGGACACGGCCTGACCGAGCAGCACATCCCAGTTCAGAAGGATCAGCACCCAGACGATCGCGAGCGCCACGAAGGCGATGATCGGCGCGACCAGCCTGCTGCCGGCGCCCACCTCTCGGCTGTCGCGGCGGAAGAAGCCGATCACCGCGACCGAGACGAGCACCAGGAGCAGCACGAGTCCGAAGGCGCCGAGGTTGGTGAGCCAGGTGAAGAGCGTGATCACCGGGTACGGTCCGTTCTCGGGGTTCCAGCCCTGCTCGCCGATCGCGAAACCGACGATCACGATGACCGCGATCGCGGACTGCAGGAGCGACCCGGCCCACGGCGCACCGCTGCGAATGCGGACGGTACCCAGCACCCGCGGCAGCACGCCCTCGCGACCGAGCGAGAAGGCATAGCGGGCGACCGCGTTGTGGAAGCTGACGAGGGCGGCGAACAGGCTGGTGATGAAGAGGATCGACATCACATCGACCCAGATGATGCCCAGGTGCTCGGCGACGAAGTTGAAGAACAGCGGAGGACCGGCCTCTTCCGGCGAGATGCCCGCGGGGTCGGTGATCTTGCTCGGGCCGACGGCGAGCGCGAGCGCCCACGAGGAGATGGCGTAGAAGATGCCGGAGACGCAGACCGCGAGGAACGTCGCACGCGGGATGGTGCGCTTCGGGTCCTTGGACTCCTCGCCGTAGATCGCGGCCGACTCGAAGCCCATGAACGCGGCGATGCCGAACGCGAGGACGGCCCCGACTCCCGGGACGAACAGCGCCGAGGGGGTGATGGGGGCCGCCGTGAATCCCTCGGCCGGGTTCCCGAAGGCGAACAGGTCGAACACGATCACCGCCACGAACTCCAGCGCGACGAGCACGCCCAGCACCTTCGCCGAGAGATCCACCCGGTGGACTCCGAGCACGCCGACGAGCACGATCGTGAGGAGGACCCAGACCCACCAGGGGCTCGCCCAACCGGTCTTCGACTCGATGAACGAGCTGATCTGGAACCCGAGCATCCCGTAGATGCCGATCTGCATGGCGTTGTAGGAGAGGAACGCGAGCACCGAGGCCCCGACGCCGGTCGGGCGACCGATCCCCTGCGCGACGTACGCGTAGAACGCGCCGGCATTCGTGACGAACCGGCTCATGGCGGCGTAGCCGATCGCGAAGATGCCGAGTGCCATCGCGAGCACGATGTAGCCGAAGGGGATGCCGTCGACGTGCGTGACCGCGTAGGCGCTGGTCACTCCGCCGGCGAGCACGGTGAGCGGCGCGGAGGCGGCGATGATCATGAATGCGACCGCGAAGACGCCGAGGCGCCGATGCTCGGCCGTTCTCGTCGTCGAGGTTGTGGGAGTGGACGTCACCATGGCACAGCTCCTTCGATGCTCGGGTAAGTCCTCATACTCGCCAGGGGGAGCCGTCGTCGATTGACGGCGAGAGCAGAACACTTGTCTACGCGGGCACAGCGCACGAATGCTAAAATGCAGCATCGTATATGATCGGCCACAGTGAGGTGAGCCCTGATGCAGAGTCTGTCGTTCCTCGACTACCGCCATGCGGTCTCCCGCGCCGTCGTCGCGCTCGACGTGACAGCGCCGGAGCAGGATCGCTTCCGGGGTGCGATCGACGCCACCGCTGCCGGCGACATCCACGTCTTCGCGATCGACGCCGACGGGCACGGCGTGCATCGCACTCCCTCCCTCATCTCCCGCGCCCCGCAGCAGTACTTCAAGTTCTCCCGCATCGAGCGCGGGAGCGGCATGATCGTGCAGGACGGACGCGAGACCGCACTCGGCAGCGGCGACATGGCGCTCTACGACACCGACCGTCCGTACTCCCTGCTCTTCGATGACGCCGTGCAGATGTCGGTGGTGATGTTCCCGAAGGTCCTCCTCGACATCCCCACGGAGGACACCAGCCGCATCACCGCCACGCGCCTCAATGCCGGTGGAGCGCTGGGGGCGATGGTCGGTCCCTACCTCGGCTCGCTCGCGGAAGGTGCACACCACCTCGACAGCCGCATCGCCCGACGGATGCTGCGGACCGCGGTCGACATGCTGAGCACGGTGCTGGAGGCGAACCTCGTCGCGACCGACGGGCCGGTGAGCGCGCACTCCACGACGCTGACGCACATCCTCACGTACATCGACGTGCACCTCGCCGACAGCGAGCTGTCTCCGTCCCAGATCGCGGCGGCGCACTACATCTCGGTGCGGCATCTGCACTCGATGTTCAGTGAGCAGGGGGCCTCGGTCTCCACGGTCATCCGGCGACGCCGACTGCAGCGCTGCTACGACGCGCTGACCGACCCGTATCAAGCGCACCGCTCCATCGCCGAGATCGCGATGAGTGCGGGCTTCGTCGATGCGGCGCATTTCAGCCGTGTGTTCCGCGCCCAGTACGGTGTGCCTCCCCGCGCGGTGCGTGGCGGCTGACCCCGCGTTCACGGAACCGGATGCCGCTGCGAGCACCCGCGCAGTAGCGTGGAACCCGTGAGCACACTGCCCTTCCCCGCCTCCGTGTACGCCGCCCGCCTCGCCCGCGCCGCATCCCTCGCCGCCGAGTCCGGGCTGGATGCGATCATCGTCGGGCCGGGCCCCGACCTGCAGTATCTGCTGGGTGTCGAGGGCGACACGATCGAGCGGCTGACGGCCCTGGTGATCGGCCCCGACATCGCTCCGACGGTCGTCGTGCCGCGGATGGAGCTCGCGAAGGTTCGCACCACCGCTGTCGGTGAGCTCGGACTCGCGGTCGCCGACTGGGTCGACGGCGAAGACCCGTACGCGCTCGTGACCGAGGCCGTGGATACCGTCTCCCGCGTCGGCGTCTCGGATGCGTTGCCCGCGCTGCACGTCGTGCCGATCGGCGAGCGTCTCGGAGTGCGTCTCGAGTTGGCGACGCCCGTGCTCCGCGAAGGACGCATGATCAAGGATGCCGAGGAGATCGCCGAACTGCGCCGAGCGGGGGACGCGATCGACGCGGTGCACCGCCGGGTGCCGGAGTGGCTTCGGGCCGGACGCACCGAACGCGAGGTCGCGGCCGAGATCGCCGAGGCCATCGTGGCGGAGGGCCACCGCACGGTCGAGTTCGTGATCGTCGGCTCGGGCCCGAACGGTGCCGACCCGCACCACGAGGTCTCGGACCGGATGATCGAAGAGGGCGACGTCGTCGTGGTCGACATCGGTGGTGCGGTGCCGAGCGGCTACAACTCCGACAGCACGAGGACCTACGTCGTCGGCAGCCCTGACCCGGAGGCGGCCGAGCGCATCGCGGTTCTCGTTCGCGCGCAGCAGGCGGCGGTGGACGCCGTCCGTCCGGGCGCGACGGCCGCACAGGTCGACGCGGCGGCCCGCGACGTGCTCGCGGATGCGGGTCTCGGCGAGGCGTTCCTGCACCGCACCGGCCACGGCATCGGCGTCTCGGTGCACGAGGAGCCCTACATCGCGCCGGGCAACGACCTGGTGCTGCGGGAAGGGATGGCGTTCAGCATCGAGCCGGGCATCTACTTCGCCGGCGCATGGGGCGCACGCATCGAGGACATCGTGATCGTCACGGCCGACGGCGGCGAGCGGCTGAACGTCGCCCCGCACGAGCTCGTGTCGGTCGGTGCGCACGCGATCGGTTCCTGATGGACGACGTATCGGCGCGGCCGCAGAGTCCCCAGAAGATCTCCGCCACCCACGGCGGTCTCATCCACGAGGTGAGGATCAGCTGGTGGCAGACCGATGACTGGCAGTGGGTGGTGGTCGTGAACTCCCCGGAGCTCGGCGCTGTCGAGCGGCAGGCGAACGATGCTTTCGAGGCGCTGTGCCTGTTGCGCGAAGAACTCGACCCGCGCGGGTGGCGGTTGGGGGTCGCCGGTGCACGGGCCGACGTCTGGCCCAGTGGCATGGCGCGCGATCAGGGTGGCGGTCTGAGCGCGTACCGGCTCGGCGCCGCTGGTCCGCAGGACCTCGTGTTCACGTTCAGCCCCGTGGATCCGGCGACCGTCGCTTCCGTCGCAGAGCAGCGCACGGCGGCTGACCGCTTCTTCTCGAAGTTCGGCGGCGGCGGGCGTTGAGCCCGCATCCACCGCGGTAGCATCAGCGCATGCGCCGCCCCCGCAAGGTCTCCTCCGCCAACGCGTCGCCGGCGACACGTGCGCGGTACGCCAAGCGTCGGACGAACCGACTCGCCAAGGTCGACAACGATCTCACCGACGCCCAGTGGCACGACCTCATGGATGCCTGGGGCGGATGCGCCTACTGTGGCGGCGAGGGGGCCGCGTTGCAGCGCGACTGCATCCAGCCCATCTCGCGCGGCGGCCGCTACACGCTCGAGAATGTCGTCCCTGCCTGCGCATCCTGCAACGCCAGCAAGCACAACGACGAGGTGACCGGCTGGCTTCGCCGGAAGAAGCTCGACGAGCGCACGTTCCTCGTCCGCCAGGCGACGATCCTGCGCGATCTGCGTCCGGTCGAGTGAGGCCGAAGCGCGTGAGCGCTGAGGTCTCGTCCCGCGCAATCGTCGGGTCAGTCCCGAAGACGGGAGAGGCTCCTGGGGTCGCGCACTGTGCGTTCTACGCCTCCAGCATTCAGCCCGTGAGGATCGCTTTTCGAAGCACAGCTTCGATCTGTGACGCCCGTAAGGAAACGCGCCCGACGTTCGCATAGTGAACGGCCTTATGCAGAGGGGACCCCGTTTGTTCCACCAGATCCCGAAACCGGACGGCATCCGGATGTGTGGCGGTACCGGAAAGCCAGTTGTGGGCGTGATCCCCCAGAGCGATGAGCAACGGCGGACGGCCATGGTTCGCACGCGTCAGGACTTCGAGCTCGAACCTGAGCACCGCCAGACCGTGTTCGATCGCAGGGTGGGATCGTCCGTCGAACGCTCTTGCGAGGTCCGGCCCATAGGGCGTGGGCGCCAGCTTGAACACGTCCGTGATGTACGGCGCGGGGTACTCCGCTGGAAGCCCTGCGTCGAAGGCCGCGAGCTCGACGCTAGCTCGGAGGAAATGGTCGGTAGACGTCGGCCCTGGATGATGGAAAGGGGCGAAGTCAACGGACGTGGGATCCAGAGTGCTACCGGCGAAATTGAGACCCAGAAGGGCCACGCTCGGAGTGAGCGGATAAGGTGAGGCCTCGAAACCGGCCCGGTCCGTGTGAGCGATTCGCGTGAGGTCGGCGATAGTGGCTTTCAACCCCGCGGCACTCGTTGCTGAGGAGAGATGCCGGTTCTCTGCGGTGATGCGTGAGGCAGCACCGCAGGTGCCCCAGTGAGCCCACGATGAAGCTTGCCCCAGACGCCATTCATTCGGATCGAGCTTGTCATTGGTTATGTCGTGCTCGCGCAGTTCGACATATGCGTCATAGCTGAGCCCTGGCAGGGTTCTGTGCGTGTCGGGCATCCGGCACCTCTCATGTCGTCAGCCTCGACGCTACTAGCCTCGATGACCGTCGGAGATCTGCTGCGGTGGCCTTCCCGTTCCGACCCGGAAACAGAAGAAGCCCCCGGCAACTGCCGGGGGCTTCTCGATCCTGTGGAGCCTAGGAGATTCGAACTCCTGACATCCTGCTTGCAAAGCAGGCGCTCTACCAACTGAGCTAAGGCCCCGTGAGGGAATTTCTTGAGTTAAAGGGTGGGGCTACCAGGACTTGAACCTGGGACCTCTTCATTATCAGTGAAGCGCTCTAACCGCCTGAGCTATAGCCCCGTCAACCTCCAAGACTTTACCGGAGAAACACGGAAAATCCGAATCGAGGGTGGGGGCCCCCG
>NZ_JBLVOH010000019.1:28722-32510 GCF_053543675.1 Microbacterium umsixpiens | reverse complement strand
TCGACGGTGTTCAGCGGCCGGGACGGATCGTCGCGGTGCCCGCGGACAGCGACACGTCGATGGTCCTTCGCGCGCTGGAGCCCTCGTCGACCTTGGCGTTCAACGTGCCGGCACTGACGTCCTGGGTGATCGCGTACTCGACGTCCGGCACGGTCAGATCGAGCGTTCCGGCATTGACCTCGATCGTCGTCTCCGAGGGTGCCGTGCCGGTCAGCTCGACCGTCAGATCGCCCGCAGAGACGCCGAGGTCGGCGCGGGTGACGCCGTCGAGGAGGATGTCGGCGCGACCGGCGTTCATCTCCGCGTCGAGCTCTCTGGCCGACCCTTCCACGTCGAGGGCACCGGCGTTGACGCGCACGTCGAGCACTCCGAAGTCACCCACGACGTCCAGGCTGCCCGCGTCCAGATTGAGATCGGCATCCAGCGCATCGCCGCGCAGGCTCTCCGGCAGCGTGAGGACGGCGATCTCCTCATCACCGAACCAGTTGCCGAACCACCAGCCGAACACCCCGTCGGGGCTCCGGACGATCAGTTCGTCACCGTCGCGGTCGAAGGTCCACGCGGTGCCGCGGCCGTTGGTGATCGAGAGCTGTGCCTCATCGACATCGCCGAACTCGACGCGCATGGTGCTCGCATCCGCATCGACGTCGATCCCCTCGATGCCGTCCACGCCCACGGTCTGCACCGAGTCCGGACGGCTCGAGGACACGATGTTCCCGGCCGCAGCCGCAGCCGCCGTTCCTCCGGCACCGAGCAGGGCGATGCCGCCGACCACGGCCGTGATGACCATGACCGCCGTCGTTCCCGAGGAGCGACCGCCCGAAGCACCGGGCGGGGGCGTCGTCGGAGCCGCCGGCGGTGCGGACGCCGGAGGCGCGGGCATCTGGTTCGCGGCGGCGGGCGGGGGAGAAGCGGGCGGCGGGGTGAGCGGGGTGTGCTCGCCCGGGGCGCCGTTGTTGTCGGTGGTCATCGTGCCACTCCTGTCTGGCCGGTCGGCGGCGTCGGGCCACCGGTGTTCTCGATGTGGGCGAGGGCGGCGAGCACGCGGCGGTTGCCCGACTCATCCTGCTCGAAGCCCAGCTTCTGGAAGATGGCGGTGATGTGCTTCTCGACACTCGCCTCGGAGAGGAAGAGGAGACCGGCGATCGCCTGGTTCGACTTCCCCTCCGCGATCAGCGCGAGCACGGTGCGCTCCCGTTCCGTGAGACGCATCATCCTGTCGTCACGGTTGCGCCGCGTGAGCAGCTGCGCCACCACTTCGGGGTCGAGCACCGTCGCTCCCTCGGAGATGCGCTGCACCGAGGCGAGGAACTCCGAGACGTCGGCGACGCGATCCTTGAGCAGGTATCCGAGCGGACCCCCCTGCGCCGCGATCAGGTCGGAGGCGTAGCGCTCCTCGACGTACTGCGAGAGCACGAGGATGGCGAGCGACGGATGCGTCGACCGGAGTCCGAGCGCCGCGCGGATCCCCTCGTCGGTGAACGTCGGGGGAAGCCGGACGTCCAGGATGCACAGGTCGGGTGCCGTGGTGGCGACGGCCTCGTCGAGGCCCTCGATGTCGGGGAGAGCGGCGACAACCTCGTGGCCGGCGTCCTCGAGCAGACGGACCAGTCCTTCGCGGAGGAGGACGGAGTCCTCGCAGATCAGGATGCGCACGGTACGTTCACCTCCAGGCTGGTCGGTCCGCCCTGCGGACTGTCGAGGCGGAAGGTTCCGCCCGCGGCGAGGATGCGGTTCGCGATGCCGTCGAGGCCGCCACCCGGCTGCACCTGCGCGCCGCCGATACCGTTGTCCTCGACCCGCGCCCAGAGCGTGTTCCCCTCGCGGAGTCGTACGATGACTCGGGCCTCACTGGCCCGAGAATGCTTCGCGGCGTTGGTCAGTGATTCCGCGATCGAGAAGTACACGGCGGCCTCGGCCTCGCGACTGCATCGTCCGTCCATGCGCACATCGAGGTGCACGGGGATGTGCGATCGGCTGGCGAGGGCCGACAGCGCGGCGTCGAGGCCGCGGTCGTCGAGCACGGACGCGTGGATGCCGCGGGCGAGCTGCCGCAGCTCCGTGATGGCCGCCTTGGTCGATGTGTGTGCTTCGTTGATGAGTTCCTTGGCAGTGTCAGGGTCGCTGTCGATCTTCTGCTGAGCGAGCCCGAGCGTCATGCCGACGGAGACGAGCCGCGGCTGGACGCCGTCGTGCAGGTCGCGCTCGATGCGCGTGCGCTCCAGATCGGCGGCGCGGACCGCTCCTTCCCGCTGGGCGGTCGAGGTGCGGACGCGTTCGGTGAGCTCCGTCTCCTTGCTGCGGACGACGATCGCCAGTGACAGCGTGCGGTGCAGCAGCGCCAAGCCGATCATCCCGACCACGGAGGCCGCGATGCCGAGGATACCGACCAGCGGTGCCCAGGCGACGGGGATGCCTCTGCCGCCGAACGGTCCCATGACCGCGTCCGCCGCAGTGAGCGGGGCGAAGGAGATGATGATCGACCACACCAGGCTCCAGGCGAGCCGCAGCACGATGAAGCCGAGCACGGCCGAGATGGCGAAGTTCGCGACCGCTCGCCACATGCGGGGGTCGATCGCCTGGCGCCCGAGGGAGCGCAGCCAGCCGACGAACCCGGGGCGGTCGCGCTGCTGCAGTCGCAACGGGGTGATCGGGGTGCGGTAGAGGGCACCGACACGGGCGACCTCGAACCACCCGAGTCCGTACAGGGCGTACACGAGCCCGACGAGGAGCACGAGGCCGATGCCGGCGGCGAAGAGCAGACCGAGGCCGGTGCCGAGGAGTCCGCCGAGCATGCCGAAGATGGCGCCGCCGAGCGCGCCGACGCCTGCGAGGTGCAGGATCGTGAGGAAGATGCGCAACGGCGGCTTCACCGCCGTGGCGGGAGCCGGGGTCGCAGTCTGAGTGGTCATGGTTCCAAGGTACGGCGGGGCAGACACGCATGACACCGAGTCAGCCGGACACTCCACTTCGGGTTTTCCATAACCCGTCGTGGGTGCTTTCCGCCCCTATCGAGCGCGATGTCCATCTGCTTCACTGGCTGCATGGCAGCCCACGAAGGTGAACCTCACGGCGCAGGTCTCGGTCAACGACTGAACTGGTTGCGCGCGGGAGTGCTCGGCGCGAACGACGGCATCGTCTCGGTCGCCTCACTGGTCGTGGGCGTGGCGGGCGCGACGACCGACAACGCAGCCCTGCTCACCGCGGGGATCGCCGGACTGGTCGGCGGGGCGATCTCGATGGCGCTCGGAGAGTACGTCTCGGTGAGCAGCCAGCGCGACAGTGAACGCGCGCTGATCGCGAAGGAGAGTGAGGAGCTGCGCACCATGCCGGCCGCCGAGCTGGCCGAACTCACCGAGCTCTATCGCGACCGGGGCCTCTCCGAGGAGACCGCACGTCAGGTCGCCGAGGAGCTCACCGCACACGATGCGCTCTCCGCCCACCTGGAGGTCGAGCTGGGCATCGACCAGGACGATCTCGTCAATCCGTGGCACGCGGCGCTCTCTTCGGCGGTCGCCTTCACGCTCGGAGCTCTGCTCCCGCTACTCGCCATCCTGCTGCCGCCGCCCGAGTGGCGTGTTCCGATCACCTTCGTCGCCGTCCTGATCGCCCTCGCGATCACCGGTTCACTATCGGCGCGGATCGGCGGGTCCCCGCCCCTGAGGGCATCTATCCGACTGGTCATCGGTGGAGCGCTCGCTCTCGCCGCGACCTGGCTGATCGGCACGCTCCTCGGCACGACCGGCGTCGTCTGAGCGCCGAGCACACCGGGGGACGACGAAGGGCGG
>NZ_JBLVOH010000019.1:15124-28702 GCF_053543675.1 Microbacterium umsixpiens | reverse complement strand
CCGCCCTGCGGGAATCCGGTTCGAGGATCAGTTCGACATGAACCCGACGAGCAGTCCGCCCGTCACCTTCACCGCGAGGTTGTAGATCCCGGCGACGACGGCGCCGAGCACCGTGAAGACGATCAGGTTCAGGATCGCCACGACCGCGGCGAAAGCCATGACCTGCGGCAGACCGACGACCTCCGACAGCACGAACTCGTTGCCGGTGATGCCGAGCAGGAATCCCTCAGCGGTCTTCATGATCCCGGTCGCCTGGAGCACCAGGAAGATCAGGAAGAACGCCACCATCGTGACCACGGCGAGAGCGACCGCTCCGAGGAACGAGAGCTTCACGGCCGACCAGAAGTCGACGTAGACCAGACGCAGGCGGACCTGCTTGCCACTGGTCTTGCGTGTCGACTTCTTCGCCAGCTTGTCGGCCACTGTACTCATGCGTCTGTATCCTCGGGGGTCTCTGTCGTCTCAGGTGCCTGGGTCTCGGCATCCTCCGCATCGGCCTCGTCTTCGGCGAGGCCACGCTCGCCATTACGGGCGATGGCGAGGATGCGGTCGGCCTCCGTCGTCCGGGCGAACACCACTCCCATGGTGTCTCGACCCTTGGCGGGGACCTCGGCCACGGCAGAGCGTACCACCTTGCCGCTGGAGAGAACCACCAAGACCTCGTCGTCCTCGGCGACGATCAGACCACCCGCGAGAGTGCCCCGATCGTCGTTCAGCTTGGCGACCTTGATGCCTGTTCCACCGCGTCCCTGGACCCGGTATTCCTCGACCGCGGTGCGCTTCGCGTAGCCGCCGTCCGTGACGATGAACACGAACTTCCCGGGGGCGGCGACCGACGCCGACAGCAGGCAGTCCTCGTCGATCTTGAACTTCATACCCCGCACACCGGCCGTCGCCCGACCCATCGGACGCAGCGCCTCATCGGTCGCCTCGAAGCGCACCGACATGCCGCGACGGCTGATGAGGAGGATGTCGTCCTCGGCGTTCACGAGGAGCGCGCTGACGAGCTCGTCCTCGTCGTTCAGACGGATCGCGATGACGCCGCCTTGACGGTTGGTGTCATACGCCTCGAGGCGGGTCTTCTTGACCAGACCCTCGCGCGTGGCCAGCACCAGGTAGTCGGCGACCTCGTAGTCGCGGATGTCGAGCACCTGAGCGATGCTCTCGTCGGGCTGCAGCGCCAGCAGGTTCGCGACGTGCATGCCCTTGGCATCGCGTCCGGCCTCCGGCACCTCATACGTCTTCGCGCGGTAGACGCGACCCTTGTCGGTGAAGAAGAGCAGCCAGTGGTGCGTCGTCGTCACGAAGAAGTGCTCGACGATGTCGTTCGCACGAAGCTGCGCGCCCTTGACCCCCTTGC
Organism: Microbacterium umsixpiens; assembly: GCF_053543675.1. NCBI lineage: Bacteria > Bacillati > Actinomycetota > Actinomycetes > Micrococcales > Microbacteriaceae > Microbacterium > Microbacterium umsixpiens. The sequence goes on along the minus strand of NZ_JBLVOH010000019.1, from coordinate 27,342 downwards.
CGCCACGGTGCTGGGAGCGGTAGTTGTCGCTGCGCGTGCGCTTGATGTAGCCCTCGCGCGTGACGGTGACGACCATCTCCTCCTCGGCGATGAGGTCTTCCATCGAGACATCGCCGTCGAAGCCGTGCAGGATGTGCGTGCGGCGCTCGTCACCGAAGCGGTCGACGATGCCGGTCAGCTCTTCACGGATGATCGTGCGCTGACGGCCCTCGTCGGCGAGGATCGACTTGTAGTCGGTGATCTGTGCTTCGAGCTCGTTCGCCTGGTCGATGATCTTCTGACGCTCGAGTGCAGCCAGACGGCGCAGCTGCATCTGCAGGATCGCGTCGGCCTGGATCTCGTCGATGTCGAGGAGCTCCTGGAGTCCCTCATTCGCATCGGCCGTGGTCTGCGACCGACGGATGAGCGCGATGACCTCGTCGAGCGCGTCGAGCGCCTTCAGGTATCCGCGCAGGATGTGCATGCGCTTCTCGGCCTCGCGCAGACGGAACTCCGTGCGCCGGACGATCACCTCGATCTGGTGCGTGATCCAGTGCGTGATGAAACCGTCGATCGCGAGCGTGCGCGGCACGCCGTCGACGATCGCGAGCATGTTCGCGCCGAAGTTCTCCTGCAGCTGCGTGTGCTTGTACAGGTTGTTCAGCACGACCTTCGCGACCGCGTCGCGCTTGAGCACGACGACCAGGCGCTGACCCGTACGGTCGGAGGACTCGTCACGGATGTCGGCGATGCCGGTGATCTTGCCGTCGCGGGCGAGGTCGCCGATCTTCACCGCGACGTTGTCGGGGTTGACCTGGTAGGGCAGCTCGGTGATGACGAGGCAGGTGCGCCCCTGGATCTCTTCGACGTTGACGACGGCGCGCATCGTGATGGAGCCGCGGCCCGTGCGGTACGCCTCGTGGACGCCCTTGGTGCCGAGGATCTGCGCGCCGGTCGGGAAGTCCGGACCGGGGATGCGCTGGATCAGGCCGTCGAGCAGCTCCTCGCGGGAGATGCCGGGGTTGTCGAGTGCCCACAGCGCCGCGGCCGATACCTCGCGCAGGTTGTGCGGCGGGATGTTCGTGGCCATGCCGACCGCGATACCGACCGAGCCGTTGACGAGCAGGTTCGGGAAGCGGGCCGGCAGGACCGTCGGCTCCTGAGTCTGACCGTCGTAGTTGTCGGTGAAGTCGACCGTGTCCTCTTCGATGTCGCGCACCATCTCGAGCGCGAGCGGGGCCATCTTGGTCTCGGTGTATCGAGGAGCCGCGGCGCCCATGTTGCCGGGAGAGCCGAAGTTGCCCTGGCCGAGAGCCAGCGGATACCGCAGAGACCACGGCTGCACCAGACGCACGAGGGCGTCGTAGATCGCCGAGTCGCCGTGCGGGTGGTACTGGCCCATGACCTCGCCCACCACACGGGCGCACTTCGAGAACGACTTGTCGGGGCGGAAGCCGCCGTCGTACATGCCGTAGATCACACGGCGGTGAACCGGCTTGAGGCCGTCGCGCACGTCGGGGAGGGCACGCCCGACGATGACCGCCATGGCGTAGTCGAGGTAGCTGCGCTGCATCTCGAACTGGAGGTCGACCTGGTCGATCTTGCCGTGGTCGTGTTCCGGCTCGGTGCGTTCTTCGTCAGTCATCAATCAATCTCTCTGTCACACATCTGGTCTGAGCCCGCGGGGCGTCAGATGTCGAGGAAGCGGACGTCCTTGGCGTTGCGCTGGATGAAGCTGCGTCGGGACTCGACGTCTTCACCCATCAGCACGCTGAAGATCTCGTCGGCGGCGGCGGCATCCTCGATGGTGATCTGCTGCAGGGTGCGCGTGGTGTGATCCATCGTCGTCTCCCACAGCTCCTTCGGGTTCATCTCACCGAGACCCTTGTAGCGCTGGATGCCGGCGTCCTTCGGGATCCGCTTGCCGTTGTCGAGGCCGTGCTTGAGCAGGGCGTCGCGCTCGGCATCGCTGAACACGTACTCGTGTGGGGAGTTCGACCACTTCAGTCGGTACAGCGGCGGCATCGCGAGATACACGAAGCCGGCCTCGATGAGTCCGCGCATGTAGCGGAACAGCAGCGTGAGCAGCAGCGTGGTGATGTGCTGGCCGTCGACGTCGGCATCGGCCATCAACACGATCTTGTGATAGCGCGCCTTCTCGATGTCGAACTCTTCGCCGATGCCCGTGCCGAAGGCCTGGATCATCGCCTGGACTTCCTTGTTGCCCAGGGCCTTGTCGAGACGCGCGCGCTCGACGTTGAGGATCTTGCCGCGGAGCGCCAGGATCGCCTGGGTGTGCGGGTCGCGACCCTGCACGGCGGAACCACCGGCCGAGTCACCCTCGACGAGGAAGATCTCGCTGATCGACGGATCCTTGCTCGTGCAGTCCTTGAGCTTGTCCGGCATGGCCGCCGACTCGAAGACGCTCTTGCGACGTGCGGTCTCGCGGGCCTTGCGGGCGGCGAGGCGAGCGGTCGCCGCGTCGAGAGCCTTGCGGATGATGTTCTTGGCCTGGACCGGGTTGCGTTCGAACCAGTCTCCGAGCTGATCGCCGACGACCTTCTGCACGAAAGCCTTCGCCTCGGTGTTGCCGAGCTTGGTCTTGGTCTGCCCCTCGAACTGCGGCTCGCCCAGCTTGATCGAGATGACCGCCGTGAGTCCCTCGCGCACGTCGTCGCCGGAGAGGTTGTCGTCCTTCTCCTTGAGGATGTTGTTCGCACGGGCGTACTTGTTCACCAGGGTCGTGAGCGCCGCGCGGAAGCCTTCCTCGTGCGTTCCGCCCTCGTGGGTGTTGATCGTGTTGGCGTAGGTGAAGACGTTCTCGGTGTAGGAGGTGGTCCACTGCATGGCGACCTCGAGGGAGATCTTTCGCTGCGTGTCCTCCGACTCGAACGCGATGATCTCGTCGTTCACGACCTCGGCATGGCGCACCTTGTTGAGGTACTCGACGTAGTCGACGAGTCCGCGCTCGTAGAAGAAGACATCGCCGGGCTGCTTCGTGATCGTCGCGCCCTCTTCCTCCACCTCATAGGCCGAGGACTCGCGCTCGTCGCGCAGATCGATGCGCAATCCCTTGTTGAGGAACGCCATCTGCTGGAACCGCGTGCGCAGCGTGTCGTAGTCGAAGTCGATCGATTCGGTGAAGATCGACGCGTCCGGCCAGAACGTGATGCTGGTACCGGTCTCGTCGGTCGCCTCGCCCTTCTCGAGCTTCTGCTGCGGGATGCCGCCGTCGGCGAAGGAGTGGCGCCAGACGAAGCCCTTCTGCTTGACCTCGACGTCGAAGCGGGTCGACAGCGCGTTCACGACCGAGGATCCGACACCGTGCAGACCACCGGAGACGGCGTAGGCGCCGCCGCCGAACTTTCCACCGGCGTGCAGGATCGTCAACACGACCTCGACCGTCGACTTGTTCGGGTCGGAGGAGTGCGGGTCGACCGGGATGCCACGACCGTTGTCGACCACGCGCACGCCACCGTCGGCGAGCATCGTCACCGAGATCGTGTCGGCGTATCCGGCGAGTGCTTCATCGACCGAGTTGTCGACGATCTCGTAGACCAGGTGGTGCAGACCGCGCGGACCCGTGGACCCGATGTACATACCGGGGCGCTTGCGCACCGCCTCGAGGCCTTCGAGGATCTGGATCGAGTCGGCTCCGTACTCGCCGGGCTGCTTGATCTTGGGAGAGATCGTGTTGCTCGTGGTCTCGGAGCCGTCGATGGGGTCGGAGGTTCCCCCGGTGTTCGATTCCGTCTCGTCAGCAGGGGATTCAGGCGTCATCAGAGGGCATTCTCCACATCGATATCACGAACTCCCATTCTAGCGGGGTTTCGTCGGGAAATGCCGCTCAACGGCCGTGTGTGGCCCTCTGAGCGTTGTGGACCCCATTCGTGGTGTCCTACCCGTAGGTGTCGCGCGGGCCCCGCCCTGGAACGACTCTGGGACCCCATTTCCAGGAGGGGACGTCCGGTCCGATGAAGCGGAGGTTCTCGACACCCGCATCGGGATAGCGACGGCCGATCTCGGTGAGGATGGTCGCCCGCATGAACTGGAGGTTCTTCGCCCAGGCCGTCGAGTCGCACTTCACGGTGAGCAATCCGCGCTCGAGAGAGACCGGTTCGGAGTGCTTCGCGGTATCGGCGCCCGCCAGATCGGCCCACTGCCGGACCAGGTCCTCACGGGCGAGCGTGATCTGCCAGCCGGAGTCCCGACTCAGCTTGTCGAGCACCGCGCCGAGTGCACCCGGGTCCCGGCCCGGGGTGAAGGGTGCGTTGTCATCGTCGGTGGCGATGCGGCGCTTGCGCTTCCAGCTCTTCGAGCTCGGCTGCAGACCACGCAGCCGGAGATAGGTGGCGACCGTCTCCGGCACCTCGACCGGCGGAGTCGACGCGGCGTCAGTCATCCGCAGCCTCCCGCTCGTCGCTGATCGTCCCGGCACTGATCCGCACGACGTGGGCATGCAGCACCTCGGGGATATCCTCCTCCACCGCCGCCGTGACCACCACCTGCTCGTAGCCCGCCGTCAGGGTCGCGAGTCGCTGTCGTCGGTCGGCATCGAGTTCGGCGAAGACGTCGTCGAGGATCAGCACCGGATCTCCGGCGGGGGACTCGCTGCGCAACAACTCGGCGGACGCCAGTCGGAGCGCGAGCGCGACCGACCAGGATTCGCCGTGTGAGGCGTAGCCCTTCACCGGGAGATCACGTACGCGCAGGACCAGGTCGTCACGATGCGGACCTGTGAGTGTGAGACCGCGATCGAGCTCGCTCGACCGCTTGGCTGCCAACGAGGCACGGAAGAGTTCCGCGATGTGCTGCGGATCACTGAGCTTGCCGCTGGCAGGGGATTCCTCCGCGCCCGACGCTCCGTCCTCTCCCTCTTCGGGATCCCCACCGCCGACCGACAGCGCCCACTCCAACTGCGGACGATGATCGGCGCCGGCGATGGCCTCATACGCGTCGGCCACCGGCTGCTGAAGATCCGCAGCCAACCGCTGGCGCACCGTGATGATCTCGGAACCGAGTGCGACGAGCTTGTCATCCCAGACATCGAGCGTGCTCAGACCCTCACCGCGGATGCCGCGCGCTCGCGCCGACTTGAGCAGGGCGTTGCGCTGCTTGAGCACGCGGTCGTAGTCCGCGAGCACGGCCGAGATGCGAGGGATGCGCTGGATGAGGAGCTGATCCATGAATCGGCGACGCGCAGACGGATCGCCGCGCACGATCTGCAGGTCTTCCGGGGCGAAGAGCACGACATGCGCGTAGCGCGGAAGCTCGTTCGGCTTCGACGGCGAGCCGTTGATGCGGGCCTTGTTCGAGCCCTGCCGGTTCACCTGCACCTCGGCGAGGACCCGACGTTCGCCATGCGAAAGCCGCGCACGGATGACCGCGAACTCCTGGCCGTCGCGCACCATCGGCGCATCCGACGACACCCGGTGCGAACCGAGGGTCGCGAGGAAGACCACCGCCTCGGCGAGATTCGTCTTGCCCTGCCCATTGCGACCCACCAGTACGTTCGGGCCGCGGTGGAGGGCGAGTTCGGCGGTCGCGTAATTACGGAAATCGACCAGACTCAGGTGCTCCACAATCACGGAGTCAGCCTATCTTCGGGGTCTGACACTTGTTCTTCTCTGGTGTTCGCGCGTGGGTCGTGGGTGAGGACGCACCCTTCGCTCGCAGAGCGGGTTCCCTCCCACTTCGTGGGTCCCTCCCGATGCTCGCTCCGGGAGCATCCTCACCCGCGACGGTTCGTAGATCGGCTGACGGCTGATCCGGGAACGTTTCGGGTAGGAGAGAGAAGAGATCAGCGCAGGAGGAGGTTCGGCTGAAGAAGGTACTTGAACGAATCGAGACCGGCCTGATCGACCGAAGTCTGGCTCGTGATGAGCACCGGGCTGAGCTTGTTGGCGTTGTCGCTCGACGTGAAGGTCACGCGGACGAACTCGCTCTTCACCGCACCGAGAGCCTCGATCAGATACTGCGGGTTCAGGCCGAGCGTGACTTCGTCGCCGCCCGAGAGAATCGCGTCGACGGATTCGGAAGCCCTGGCGTGCTCGCTACCCGAAGCATCCATCGTCACACTGTCGTTCGAGAACGTGAAGCGAAGCGGCGCGGCACGGTCGAGCACGAGCGACACACGCCGGACGGCCTCGACGAGATCAGCGGTGTTCACGACCGCGTAGTGGTCGGTCTGCTCGGGGAAGAGGCGGCGGACCGGCGGGAAGTTGCCCTTGATCAGCAGCGATGTGACCGTCTTGTTGCCGGCGGTGAACGCGATGATCTCGCGGTCCCCTGCTCCGGAGAAAGCGATCTGGATGGTGCCGGCGTGGCCGAAGGTCTTTCCGACCTCGAGCAGCGTACGCGCCGGAACCAGTGCGGTCGCCTCGACGGATTCCCCGTCCCACGGAACGTCACGGAGAGAGACCCGGTAACGGTCGGTCGCGACGAGGCTGAGGCTGTGACCCGACACCTCGAGCTGCACGCCGGTCAGCACCGGGGTCACGTCGTCGCGGGAAGCCGCGAATCCGACCTGCGAGATCGCCGTACCGAAGTCATCTGCAGGAACGACACCCGAAGACCCGCTCACCTCGGGGATCGACGGGTATTCCTCGACGGGCATGGCCGCGAGGGTGAACCGGGCGGAGCCGCAGGTGACGGTGATGCCACCGTCTTCTTCGACAGCGATCTCGATCGGAGCGTTCGGAAGCCGGCTGGCGATGTCGGAGAGAAGTCGACCGTGCACGAGGATCGTGCCCGGGGTCTCGACGGTGGCTTCGATCGTCGTCCGTGCGGAGGCCTCGTAGTCGAAAGCCGAAAGTGTGAGTCCGGAACCGTCCGCCTCGATCAGCACACCGGCCAGGATCGGCTGCGGGTTGCGCTGCGGCAGAAGCTTGACGACGAACGAGACAGCCTCGCTGAAGACATCGCGGTTGACCTGAAACCTCACTGGTGCTCCCTTGTCGTCGAACTGTGACGCGTTGTCGTCGGCCCTGCCGGTGCAGGGCTTCCCATGCTAGCCCCCTGTTCGCCCGGATCCCTACGCCGGAGTTCTTGTCGTTCGTTCGACGGTTCTCCCCACCGTCTGGTGATGGGATCGCGCCTTGAAAGACTTAACTCCTTAACGGTGTTAACAGCTGTGGATACTGTGGATAACTCGGTGGATAGCAAGAGCGAGTAAGGAACTACACGCTTGTCAGTTGTGGAATCCCTGAGGAATCCGCGGGCTGGGGCCGACTACGGGTGCGGAGGCTCCCCCATAGTTATCCACAGGTTTGATCGATTGACCCACATTCGTCCCGATCAGACTGACAGTCATCCACAAGTTATCCACATGTGCATAGAGGCATCTATCCGGTGCCGGGAATGCCTGGCAGGACGCGAAAAGGGGGACTCAGCACCCCTTCGGATGCCGAGTCCCCCTCATACCCGCGTGTCGCGGCGTCAGCGACGCCCGAGCTGCGTGGTGATCTCGGTGACCTGGTTGTAGATCGAACGTCGCTCCTTCATGAGCTCGCTGATCTTCTTGTACGCGTACATGACGGTCGTGTGGTCACGGTTGCCGAAGAGCTGACCGATCTTCGGGAGGGACAGGCTGGTGCGCTCCCGACAGAGGTACATGGCGATCTGTCGAGCGGTGGCGATCTGCTGCGATCTGCTGGAACCGTAGAGGTCGTCGACCGTGAGCTTGAAGTACTGCGCCGTGGCCGTAATGATGTCCGTCGGCGAGATGATGTTGTCCTCGGCCGTGTCGATGATGTCGCGGAGCACGGTCTGGGCCAGCGAGATGTCGAGTGCCGATCGATTCAGGCTGGCGAAGGCGGACACCCGGATGAGGGCTCCTTCGAGCTCGCGGATGTTCGACGAGACCACGGTCGCGATGTACTCGAGGACCTCGTCGGGGATGTGCAGCGCCTCGCTCTGCGCCTTCTTCCGAAGGATCGCGATGCGTGTCTCCAGGTCGGGAGCCTGCACGTCGGTGATCAGACCCCATTCGAAGCGGCTCCGCATCCGATCCTCGAACCCGGTGAGATGCTTCGGGGCGACGTCACTGGTGATGACGACCTGCTTGTTGTGATCGTGCAGTGTGTTGAAGGTGTGGAAGAAGGCTTCCTGCGTCTCGGCCCGCCCCTGCAGGAACTGGATGTCGTCGATCAGGAGGATGTCGACATCGCGGTACCTGGCCTGGAAAGCGGCGCCACGGTTGTTCGCGATCGAGTTGATGAAGTCGTTGGTGAACTCCTCACTCGAGACGTAGCGAACCTTGACCCCGGCGTAGAGGGACTGCGCGTAGTCACCGATCGCGTGGAGGAGGTGCGTCTTCCCGAGGCCGGAGTCGCCGTAGATGAACAGCGGGTTGTAGGCCTTCGCGGGGGCTTCGGCTACGGCGACGGCGGCCGCGTGGGCGAAGCGGTTTGACTGGCCGATCACGAAGTTGTCGAAGGTGTACTTCGGATTGAGCCGTGATTCGTGGCGCAACTGTGTCGGCTGCTCCATCGGCGACTCCACACGGACCTGCTCGTGTCGCCCGAAATCGCCCACCGCGATCGGGGCCGCCTGCTGCTCGGCCAGCTCGTGATTGACCACGACCCGATATGAGGTCACTTCCTCGCCGATGTGCGAGAGCGCCTCCATGATCGGCAGCCGCAGGCGCTTGTTGATCTGCGCGGCGGTGAGATCGTTCGGCACCTCGAGATAGAGCGTCGCGGACATGACGCCGGCCGGGACGGCCAGACTCAGAAATCCCTGCAGCTGGGGAGTGACACGATCGTCATCGACCAGAAGCTCCTGCACCGTGGTCCAGATGGGGACGTCGGGCTGGGCAGGTGATGACATGACGCTCCGGACGAGGAATCGAGGCGGGGTCGACGTGCTGTGCCCCTGTGGATAACTTAGGATGCCACGGTAGTCACCGCGGCTGTGAACGGCAACCTGCCCTTGAAAATACGCGCGCGTGTTGTGCTCGCCGGGCGAGCCCCGGTTGTGGATAATGGCTGTGCGGTTCGTGCCGGTGGTCGACCACGGAAGCGCGCAGATTTGCTCTGCGCGCCGGTAAGACGTACCCTAAGTCGGTTGACTTATGCCTTTTTCGGCAGTTCCCCATGTCTCCGGTCGAAGTGAATCCGGTGGCAGCATTCCCGGAGTGATTCCATGAGCAAGCGCACTTTCCAGCCCAACAACCGTCGTCGCGCCAAGAAGCACGGCTTCCGTGCCCGCATGCGTACGCGTGCCGGCCGCGGCATCCTCGCTGCCCGCCGTGCGAAGGGCCGCACCGAGCTCTCTGCGTAGTCCACTGTGCTCGCCCGCCCGTATCGGCTGACCCGCGGGAGCGACTACCGTCTGGTCGTTCGACGCGGATCCCGTTGTGGCGGGGCGCGCGTCATCACCTCGATGTTGACGACGGGCGAGAGCAGGGCCGCGAGGTTCGGATTCATCATCAGCAAGCAGGTAGGCACCGCTGTGGTGCGCAACACCGTGCGTCGGCGACTCAAAGCCGTGTGCGCGGAAGCGCTGCAACGCGTTCCCGAGGGCACGGATGTCGTCATCCGTGCCCTTCCTGCGTCGGCGACGGCATCCTTCGCGGAACTCCGCGCCGACGTCGATCGGTGTCTGAGTCGACTCGCCCCAACGGTCGCGGTGTCGGCATGACCGCTCTCCCGGCCTCGTCCATCGGGACGGCGCGCTTGCAGTCGCAGGATGTGCTTCGCAGCGTTCCCCTGGTGCCGCGCAATCTGGTGCTGGGATTCCTCACCGCCTATCGCAAGGTGATCTCCCCGATGTATGGAGATGTCTGTGCGTACTACCCCAGCTGTTCCGCCTACGCTGTAGGTGCGGTGCAGCAGCACGGCGCGGTGAAGGGGGCGGTGCTCTCGGCATGGCGCATCCTCCGCTGCAATCCCTGGACCAGCGGTGGCGTCGACGACGTCCGTCCGCATGAACACTTCCGCTACGACCTGACTGCACACGGTTTCGTCGTCCCTTCCCGAAAGGACTGATCGGTGGGTCTTGACCTTCTGCTAGCCAGCTCCACTCCCAGCGATGCACCTGCTGCGGGTGGCTTCGATCTGATCGGCACCATCCTCTGGCCGCTGAAGTGGGTCGTCGAACTCATCCTCGTCGCCTGGCACTGGCTGCTGACCACCGTCGGCCTTCCCGCCGCATCCGGTCTCACCTGGGTGTTGTCGATCGTCGGACTCGTCATCGTCGTCCGTGCCGCCCTGATCCCGCTGTTCGTGAAGCAGATCAAGAGCCAGCGAAAGATGATGGAAATTGCTCCTGAACTGCGAAAAGTTCAAGAGAAGTACCGGGGTAAGAAGGATCAGCTCTCTCGCGAGGCCATGAGCCGCGAGACGATGGCCCTGTACAAGAAGCACGGCACGACGCCGATGTCGAGTTGCCTGCCGCTGCTCGTGCAGATGCCGATCTTCTTCTCTCTTTACAGCGTGCTGAGTGACGTCAGCAAGCACGCCAAGGACAGTGTCGGTGGCGTCGGGTTGCTGAGCCCGGAGCTCACCAAGGAGTTCTACGACGCGAAGCTCTTCGGAGTCGCTTCGCTGCACGAGACCCTGGGCAACGCGGTCGACGCGCAGAACACGACCGCGATCGTCATCCTGGTCACGCTCGTCGTCCTCATGATCGCCTCGCAGTTCTTCACGCAGCTGCAGATCATCTCGAAGAACCTGTCGCCCGAGGCCAAGACCGGCCAGGCGTACCAGATGCAGAAGATCATGCTCTACGTCCTTCCGCTGGGCTTCATCTTCTCGGGTGTCTTCTTCCCGCTCGGTGTCGTCGTGTACTGGTTCATCTCGAACCTCTGGACCATGGGACAGCAGTTCCTCGTCATCCGTGAGATGCCGACTCCCGGCTCCGAAGCCGCCAAGGCCCGTGAAGAGCGTCTCGCTCGCAAGGGCAAGGCGATCGACTCCTCTGGCAAGGTCGTCCCGATGGCCGCATACGAGGCGGAGCAGCAGCGTCTGCTCGAAGAGGCCGAGAAGGCCAAGGCGGAAGCACCGAAGCGTCAGCAGCCGGTGGGTAAGAAGCGCGCGAAGAAGAAGGGGAGCGGCTCATGACTGAGACCATGACCGAGAACACCGAGCCCACGGTGGCTCAGCTCGAGAACGAAGGCGACGTCGCGGCGGACTACCTCGAGGAACTTCTCGACATCGCCGACATCGACGGAGACCTGAATCTCGACGTCCGTCAGGGTCGCGCCTACGTCTCGATCGAAGCTGAGGGCGACGGGCTGTCCCTGCTCTCCGCCCCCGATACGGTGCAGGCGCTGCAGGAGCTGACCCGTCTGGCCGTGCAGAGCAAGACTGGCTCGTTCTCGCGCCTCATCCTCGACATCGCCGGCTCGCGCGACACGCGCCGTCGCCAGCTCGAGACGCTCGTCGACGCTGCCGCAGCCAAGCTCGATGAGGGTTCGTCCCAGGCCTCGCTGCCCTCGATGTCCAGCTATGAGCGCAAGCTCGTGCATGACATCGCCGCGGAACGTGGGCTCGTCTCCGAGTCGTACGGCGAAGGCGCTGACCGGCACACGGTTCTCCGCCGTCGTTGATGTTTCACGTGAAACATCGATTCTGTGTGAACCTTCATGAGTGAGCTCGAGCAGGAACCGCCGATCTCCGCCGAGCTGTTCGGAGATCGCATCGAGATCGCGCGGGCGTTCACAGCAGCGCTCGCACGTGAAGGGGAGGAGCGAGGACTCATCGGTCCTCTCGAGCTTCCTCGCCTGTGGACGCGCCACATCCTCAACAGTGTGATCGCCGCGCCTCTCTTTCGCGGTTCTGTTGCCGACATCGGATCGGGTGCGGGCCTTCCCGGGATCGTGCTCGCAATCGCTCGTCCTGATGTGGAGTGGACGCTCGTCGAACCGATGGAGCGTCGGATCACCTGGCTCAATGAACAGGTCTCGGAACTGGGGCTGACGAACACGACCGTGCTGCGTGCGCGGGCTGAAGACGTGCCCCCTGCAAGTTTCGATGTCGTGACGGCGCGCGCGGTGAGCGCGCTGCGGACTCTCGTCCCGATCACGGCACCGCTGGTGCGCGACGGGGGAGAGCTCATCCTTCTCAAGGGTATGAATGCGGCGAACGAGGTCGAGGCTGCTCAGAAGCAGATCAAGAAGTTCCGTCTCTCCGACGTACGGGTGGAAGTACTGGGAGAGGGTGTGCTGCCGGAGACGACCCGCGTGGTCCGAGCTCGAGTGCGCTGAGCTTCTGCCATCAGGTAAGCGGGGTGTTTCA
>NZ_JBLVOH010000019.1:10091-15103 GCF_053543675.1 Microbacterium umsixpiens | reverse complement strand
AACCCCCCCGCTTCTTCGTATCGGGGTAGTCGCGGCGCATCGATGTTTCACGTGAAACACCGCGATAGCTGTAGCTGGCGAAGCCTTCTCGCGTGCACGCCTGGTGGACGCCGGATGTCGTGCGGGAGAAACCCGGTGTGCATTCGGTCGCCCGTGGGGACTTCACGCAGTCGACCGTGGTCTTCCCTGCGAGTAGGAAGGAGTTCGCGGCTGAGATGGTGACGGTGCACGGAGTGCTGCCCATCGACGCGACGCATACCTGCAGACCCGGGATCGCCATGCGCGGTGTTTCACGTGAAACGGGCGACCGGTCCTACGGAGGAGGTTCTCCTCTTCTGCCGCGTACCCGTATATCGATGGCGGGTATGACGAACGGGGGAGGCGTCGTGATGGCTGTGAAGGCTGCGGTTCCGGGAGGTAGTGCTCTGTGAGGACCGGGGTGGCTCCCGCTGGTCTGGGCGCTGTTCCCCTCGGCCTCGTCTCGATCGGTCGCGACCCACTCGTCGTGAGCTTCACCGGTGCTGGTCGGAAGGCGGCGCCGGAACGAGCGGTGATGCCGGCGTGGGGACGGTACGTCTGTGAAGTCGGAGGAACGGCCCACGGTGTCGATAGCACGGCGAGTTCAGAGGGACCCCCTGCGAGGTGCCGCGGTTCTCCTCTGCCTCAGCGTGGTGCCGGAGGCGGACGTGGGCGATGTTTCACGTGAAACGTAGCTCTGCGGGGTCGTCTGCCCCGACGGAACGGGTATGGCGTACGAGGGTGCAGCTACCCGCTGCGGTTCAGACACCGCAGTGTCGCCGTGCTGGTGGGCGCGGGTGGGGGAGTGGTTGCCGTCATTGTCGTGCGCGGCGCGCTCGCACAGCTTCGCTCCAGTCTCTGCACCACACATGTCGAGCCCGCTGCCCGGGTGGCTTCGGACTATCGTCACTCCTTCCGCCGCATCAGTTGTCCGGTGCGGGTGGCTGACTAGGCCCTCCCAGCCGACCAGGTTGCTCTTGAGGGTTGTCGGCCCCCGTGCCCGCCTCTTGAGGAGAGTGAGCCCGTCATCGTTTCACGTGAAACGTCGATCCAGGTGCGTGGTGCGGAGAGCATGGATCCCGTCTCGCCCGGTCGCGGTGCCCATCAAAAGCGAGCTGTGCGGGCTCGCTTCCTGCGGGATCGGAGGCCCGTCGTGGGCTCGCGTAAGCCGGTGTCGCCCGCAGCGATTAGAGTGGAACGCGGCCCCGAAAGGAGTGGATGTTTCACGTGAAACAATCCGAGAAGACATCGACGAACGAATCGTTCGGGATGGATACACCGCTCGCGCGGGAGATTGCCGACCTTTCGGCCCGGAGGCGCGCGCTGGAGGCCGCATCGGTCGAGTTCACCGGTGAGACGCGCGTCCTGACGGTGTCGAACCAGAAGGGCGGCGTGGGGAAGACCACGACGGCCGTGAACATCGCCTCCGCACTCGCGGGCCTGGGGGCGAAGGTCCTGGTCATCGACCTCGACCCGCAGGGCAATGCGTCGACCGCGCTCGGTGTTCCGCACAGCGCCGACATCCCCAGTGTCTACGACGTGCTCATCGAGGAGTTCCCCCTCGCCGACATCGTCCAGCCCAGTCCCGAAGATCCCAATCTCTTCTGCGCGCCCAGCACGATCCACCTTGCAGGGGCGGAGATCGAGCTCGTCGCACAGGTGGCCCGCGAACACCGGTTGCGCCGCGCGCTCGTGGACTACCTCGCCGACAATCCGATGGACTTCGTGATCATCGACTGCCCGCCGTCGCTGGGGCTCCTCACGATCAACGCCTTCACGGCCGCATCCGAGGTTTTCATCCCGATCCAGTGCGAGTACTACGCGCTGGAAGGACTGAGCCAGTTGCTCGGCAGTATCCAGATGATCCAGAAGCATCTGAATCCCGACCTGCATCTCTCCACCATCCTGCTCACGATGTTCGACGGCCGCACCCGCCTCGCCCAGCAGGTCGCTGAAGAGGTGCGCACGCACTTCCCGGAGCAGGTGCTGGAGACGGTGATTCCGCGCTCGGTCCGTGTATCCGAAGCGCCGAGCTTCGGACAGACCGTGATCGCCTATGACGGACAATCCGCCGGCGCCATCGCCTACCGCGAGGCCGCTGTCGAGATCGCATCGCGGACCGCGACGCAGAGCAAGGAGAAATGATGGCCAAGCGCACTGGACTGGGTCGGGGTATCGGGGCCCTGATCCCCACGGCTGATCAGGCGGAGCGTCCCGTCGATGTGTTCTTCCCCGGTGCGAGTCTGCGGCCGGCTGCCGCGGAGGCGACGGTCGGGCCGGATGCCGAGGCCCCGGCGCTGGAAGAGGTCCCGGGGATCCACCTGGTCCAGGTCGACCCGAACGCGATCGTCCCGAACCCGCGCCAGCCGCGGACGCACTTCAACCCGGAAGACCTCGCGGAGCTGGTGCACAGCGTGCGCGAGTTCGGCGTGCTGCAGCCCGTGGTCGTGCGCAAGAACACCGAGGGCGAGTACGAGTTGATCATGGGGGAGCGGCGCACCCGCGCCGCTCGTGAGGCAGGACTCGAGACGATCCCGGCCATCGTCCGCGAGACGGCCGATGAGGATCTCCTCCGCGATGCCCTGCTGGAGAACCTCCACCGGTCCGAGCTCAATCCGCTGGAAGAAGCATCTGCGTACCAGCAGCTTCTGGAGGACTTCGGCATCACTCAGGAGGAGCTGGCCACGCGCATCGGCCGCTCGCGGCCCCAGATCAGCAACACGATCCGGCTCCTGAAGCTGCCCGTCACCGTGCAGCAGCGCGTCGCTGCCGGCGTGCTGACCGCCGGCCACGCCCGCGCGATCCTCAGTCTCGAGAATCCCGAATCGATGCAGCGCCTCGCCGACAAGGTCGTGAACGAAGACCTCTCCGTGCGCGCCACGGAAGAGGCTGCGAAGTCGCAGCCGTCGGCCGGCAAGACGACGAAAGCGACTCCCGGAGCACGGCGGGCATACCTCGACGAGGTCGCCGGAAAGCTCGGTGACCGGCTGAACACTCGCGTCAAGATCGCACTCGGTGCACGAAAAGGCCAGGTCACGATCGATTTCGCTTCGATTCAGGATCTCAATCGAATTCTCGAGGAGCTCGGCGAGAGCGGCTACGGCTCCGCCAGGTAACACCCACCGTCGTCCGCCCTTCATCTAGACTCGCGTCATCTCGACGTCGAGGGGGAGTCAGTCATGTCCAGAGCAACAGGTCCAGCCGCCATCAAGCGCCGTGTGATCGGGGTCAGTATCGCGGCGGCGTTGGGTGGATTCCTCTTCGGGTTCGACACCGCCGTGATCAACGGTGCCGTTGATGCCTTGGCCGGCGATGTCTCCGGGTTCGACCTCGGAGCCGCGCTGAAGGGATTCGCGGTCTCTTCAGCGCTCATCGGGTGCGCGATCGGAGCGTGGTTCGCGGGACTCGTCTCGAACAGATACGGACGCATTCCGGTCATGGTCGCCGCGGCCGTGCTCTTCTTCGTCTCGGCGATCGGATCGGGCCTCGCCTTCGGTGTGATCGATCTGATCTTCTGGCGTGTGGTCGGAGGACTGGGTGTCGGTGCGGCCTCGGTGATCGCCCCCGCGTACATTGCCGAAGTATCGCCCGCAGCCGTCCGTGGACGTCTGGGATCCCTGCAGCAGTTGGCCATCGTCACCGGAATCTTCGCTGCCCTCCTGTCGGATGCTCTGCTGGCCAATATCGCCGGCGCCGCAGACCAGCCGCTCTGGGGACTCACCGCCTGGCGATGGATGTTCATCGTCGAAGCCATTCCGGCACTCGTGTACGGGATCATGGCGCTACGACTCCCCGAATCCCCGCGCTACCTGGTGCGAAAGGGGGAGCTGAAACGGGCGGAGGAGGTTCTCCAGACCGTCACGGGGACGATTGACGTCGACGCGAAGATCTCCGAGATCACGGGGACCATCGACACCGAGCGCGCTGAGTCCCTGCGAGACCTTCGGGGCAACAGGTTCGGACTGAAGCCGATCGTCTGGATCGGCATCCTGCTCTCGGTATTCCAGCAGTTCGTCGGCATCAATGTGATCTTCTACTACTCGACGACCCTGTGGCAGTCGGTCGGATTCGATGAGTCGAGCGCCCTGCTCACCTCCGTCATCACGTCGGTGACGAACATCGTCGTGACGATCGTGGCGATCCTGCTGGTCGACAGGATCGGGCGGCGCATCATGCTCCTCGTGGGTTCCGTCGGTATGACGGTGACGCTGGGACTGATGGCGGTCGCGTTCTCGTTCGGCACGCTCGACGCTCAGGGGACGGCGACGCTTCCGGACCCGTGGGCGACCGTCGCCCTGGTCTGCGCGAACGGCTTCGTGGTCTTCTTCGGCGCGAGCTGGGGTCCGCTGGTCTGGGTGCTGCTGGGCGAGATCTTCCCGAACTCCATCCGCGCCGGTGCTCTCGCGGTGGCTGCGGCAGCACAGTGGGTCGCGAACTTCTTCATCTCGACCACGTTCCCGGCCTTCGCCGAGATCGGACTCACGTTCGCCTACGGCTTCTACGCGTTCTTCGCCCTCCTGTCGTTCTTCTTCGTGTTCTTCAAGGTTCCCGAGACCAAGGGCAAGGAGCTCGAGGAGATGACCGAGAACATGAAGGTCGTGCGACGCGGGGGTCCGCAGCAGACGTAGGCTGGATGTATGACCGAGTCCGTACAGCGCCGCGCCAGCCTGGAAGTGCTGCGCGCGGAGGCGGCAGACGAGCTCGCGGTCCTCATCCAGGAGCGACTCCTCGGCGGGGAGGACCCCTGGGAGTTCATGGAGGAGCTGCCGAGCGTCGACGAGCTGGTCGTCTACCTCCTGCGCGCCGACAACATCAACGCGAACGACGGAGTGCGCCCGAACGCCGCTCGGCACTACCGTGTGCTGCGTCAGATCGCCCTCGAGTACCCCGAGCTCACTTCGGCCGTCTGGGGGCTTCTCGACGAGAAGCAGCGCCACCGACGCTGGGACCCCAGCGTCGCCGCCGCCTCCTGACCGCCTGAGGACACGAAAAGG
>NZ_JBLVOH010000019.1:7111-10071 GCF_053543675.1 Microbacterium umsixpiens | reverse complement strand
ACGAAACGGCCGCCACCCCCGAGGGGATGGCGGCCTTTCGACGTCAGAGGATCAGCCGATGAATGCGGCGAGGTCCTTCTCGAGCGCGAACTTCGGCTTCGCACCGATGATGGTCGTCTTGACCTCACCACCGTGGAAGACCTTCATCGCCGGGATCGACGTGATCTGATACTTCATCGCCAGCTCGGGGTTCTCGTCGACGTTGAGCTTGAGGATGGTGATCTTGTCGGGGTTGTCGGCCTGGATCTCGTCCAGAACCGGCGCGACCATGCGACACGGACCACACCACTCAGCCCAGAAGTCCACCAGCACCGGACCGTCGGCCTGCAGAACGTCCTGCTCCCAGGTCGCCTGGCTCGTAGCCTTTGCACTCATCAGAGTTCTCCTTGATTGGGGTTCGCCTGCTACAACAGCAGACGAGGGAAAAGTGTTCCCGCCGCCTCAGGCGACGATGATCTCGGCGGCCTCCGCAGCCGGAACCTCCACGGAGGCATCCTCGAGATCAGTGAGGAAGTGCTCCGCATCCAGGGCCGCGACCGTACCGGTCCCGGCAGCCGTGATGGCCTGGCGGTATGTCGGGTCGATCACGTCGCCGGCGGCGAACACGCCGGGAACCGAGGTCTTCGACGAACGGCCGTCGACCCAGATGGTGCCCTCGGCCGTCAGCTCGAGCTTGTCGTGCACGAGGTGCGTGCGCGGGTCGTTGCCGATCGCGATGAAGAGTCCATCGATGGGAAGGTCGCTGAGCGTGCCGTCGATCGTGTTGCGCAGCTGCACACCGGAGACGGAATCGCCACCGAGGACCTCGGCGACCTCGCTGTTCCACACGAACTCGATCTTCTCGTTCGCGAACGCGCGCTCCTGCATGATCTTCGAGGCACGCAGGGTGTCCTTGCGGTGGATCACGTAGACCTTCGAGGCGAAACGGGTGAGGAACGTGGCCTCTTCCATGGCGGAGTCGCCACCGCCGACGACGGCGATCGTCTTCTCGCGGAAGAAGAACCCGTCGCAGGTGGCGCACCAGGAGACGCCGTAGCCGGAGAGACGCTCCTCACCGGCGATGTCGAGCTTGCGGTAGGCCGAGCCGGTCGCGTAGATCAGCGACTGCGTCTCGTGCACGGCACCGGAGCCGAGCGTGACCGTCTTGACGGGGCCGTCGAGGTCGAGCTCGGTGACGTCGTCGTAGAGGACCTCGGTGCCGAACTTCTCGGCCTGCTCCTGGAACTTCGCCATCAGCTCGGGACCCTGGATGCCCTCGGGGAAGCCCGGGTAGTTCTCGACCTCGGTGGTGTTCATGAGCTCGCCGCCGACCTCGACCGAACTCGCGATGAGCAGCGGCTTGAGGTTGGCCCTGGCCGCGTAGATGGCAGCCGTGAATCCGGCGGGGCCGGAGCCGATGATGATGACCTGACGCATGTGCTCTCCGTCTTAGAAACTGCGGTCGAATGACCTTCGACTGCTTCAACCCATGGTAACCGCGCGGCATTCCCTCGCCAGTGTGCGCCACCGGGCTGGGAGACGGCTCCGCGCGCGGATCAGCGGCCGGGCAGGAAACGCCGGACGAGGGAGCCTGCCGCCTTGAGCTCGGGGGCGCGCATGAGGGCGAGGATCGCGACGTAGACGACCACGACCGTGAGGCCGATGATGGCGGTGCCGATGGCTCCTTGGATCTTGTCGTCCATCGTCCAGCCCGCGGTGCTGCCCAGGAGTGCGAAAGCGCCCCATCCGGCCAGACCCGCGGGGACGCCGGCAACCGCGAAGCGACCGATGGCTGACATCCAGGAGCGGATTCGCAGGCCGCCGATCTTTCGGTGCAGCAGCCAGGTGGCCACAACCGTCTGCAAGATGCTGGCGATCGACTGCCCGAGTGCGACCGCAGCGGCGAGAGCGGTGATCGGGATGATGCCCGCCTCGCGCATCCCGAGCGCGATGAGGGCGGTGACCACGATGAGGACGCACTGGAAGATCGTGAACCAGAACGGGGTACGCGTGTCGTCGTACGCGTAGAACGTGCGCTGGACGATGAACAGGATCGTGAGCGGGATGAGGCCGACGAGATAAGCGATCAGCACCAGAGCCGCCGCCTGGGCATCCGCCGCCGAGTCGGTGAACACGCGCGAGGCGGGAATGGCCGCGGCCGCGACGGCGGCGGTGGCTGCGACGATGAAGAACAACAGAGTACGGATGCTTCGTGCGATGTCGGCGCGGACCTCATCGTCGCGCCCGGCAGCGGCGTGCCCGCTGATCTGAGTGAAGTAGGGAGTGCCGATCGATAGCACGATCACTGAGTACGGGAGCATGAAGATGAGCCATGCGTTCGCCGTCACCGTGGCGGAGGCACCGAGACCGGCGACCTCACTGACGATGTAACCCTGAAGGACTCCGGCGGAGAGGCTCGCGAAAGCCATGAGGAAGGTCCAGCCCGCCAGGCGTCCGACATTGCCCAGACCCACACCGCGCCAGTGGAAGTCGGGCTTCAGAGCGAGACCCGTTCGACGCCAGAACACCAGCAGCACGACAGCCTGCAGCGCGATGCCCAGCGTGGCCGTGGCACCGAGCAGAGTGATCATCTCCGGCGTCCAGTCCGCCGCCTTTGTGGACACCGGACCGAAGAGAGCACCGAGTGCGAGGAAGCCGGCGATGGACACGATGTTGTTGACGACAGGTGCCCACGTGAACGGACCGAAGATCTTCCGCGCGTTGAGGGCCTCGCCGAGCATCGCGTAGAGACCGTAGAGAAGGATCTGTGGCAGGCACCAGTACGCGAGTGCCGTGGCGAGGGCGAGAGTGGACTCGTTCGCCTTGCCGGCAACCAGATGCACCAGCCACGGCGCCGCCGCGGTCGCAATACCCGTCACGACGACCAGAACGACGGTGCCGAGGGTGAACAGCTTGGAGATGAATGCGTTGCCGCCGTCGGCGTCCGCCGTCGCCTTGACGATCTGCGGGACGATCACGGC
>NZ_JBLVOH010000019.1:0-7091 GCF_053543675.1 Microbacterium umsixpiens | reverse complement strand
ACGGCTGTGAGGATTCCGACCGAGATGAGAGAGAAGACGCTGTTCGGTAGTTGGTTCGCGTAGGTGAACGCATCGGCCGCTTCGGATGCGACGGACCCGATGACGCCGACGAGGACGATGCTGCGCAGCAGGCCGGTGAGACGGGAGACGAGGGTGCCGGCGCCGATGACGGCGCTCGCGCGGCCGAGGCTACTCACGCGTGTCTTCTGTCGTGGTGGCGTCCGGGCGGGCTTCCACGGCTTCCTCTTCCTCCAGGGCTTCGAGCTGCGCTTCGACGGCCGACTCCTCGGCTGTTTCACGCCGCTTGCGGCGCACGGTGCGGATCACACCGAGCGCGATCAGCAGCACGATGATGCCGCCGAGGACGACGAGTCCGATCGTCTCCCACTCCGCACGAACCGCGACCCTGAGCGTCTGATCACCCTGGATCTGCACGCCCGTGGGGCTGTAGAGACTGAGTCGGAGGTCGACCTCGCCGCTGCCCACGCGAGCCGACACCGGCACCTTGATGCGGGTCGTGGACTGAGCCTGCACGATCGTCTCGTCCGGGGACCTGACCTCGAGACGCGGATCCGTCGGCGAGACGAAGAGCTGCACCGTCACAGGCCACGGCAGGTCGTTGCGCACCGCGATCGGCAGATCGGCGTTCGCCGTGAGCAGCTGGATCGTGCTGGACGGGGGGATGTTGACCGCGTCGAGCGTGGCGTTCGTCTGTGCCTGATGATCCGCGAAACCCTCGGCGAACGTGGCGGCCGATGTTCCAACCGACAGCGTGCGTAGGATCCGGATGCGTTCGGGGCTGAGCAGCACCTGGGGGTCGGCGAGGATCGATGAGAACGCGGTGAGCCGGGACTCATCGGCGAGGAGTGTCGTCACGGCGGCGGATCGCGCAGCATCCGGCTCCCCGGTGACGGTCGCCGCGGCGGGCGGGGTAGCCCGGAGCGTCGCGAGCTCGAACCCGGCGGAGTCGGCGGCGGTGATCGCGTCGCGCAGCGCGTCGGAGGAGCGGTTCTCGTCTCGGTCCAGGCCGACGAGCAGGGGAGCGGTGGGGGCGGCACGCTGTGCCAGCTGGAGGAGGGCGGCCGCCTCGGCGAGAAGCCGCTGACGGTCGGCGGGATTCCGCGCCGCCGCCACCCGCGAGAGCACGTCGGAGGTCGCGGCATCCGTGACCAGGAGGTCGTTGCCGCCAGCTGTCGCATGAGCCGCGCTCTGTCCGCCGACCGCCGTCGAGGAGACGATCGTCGTGGTGTCGGCGCCCACGTAGCCGGCGAAGGCGGTCAGGTCGGCGGAGGTGGGGGTCTGCGGCCACAGGATGTGCGGCAGAGCGCCGTCGATCGCCGTGAGTTCGTCATCGCTGGGGAGTGCCGGAGACTCCGTGGCGCTCGGGGTCGGACCGGGTGTCGCATCAGGCGCATCGGTCGGTGCGGCCGTTGCCGGGACTCCCGGGAAGTTCGCGGGATCGAGCAATGGGGTGAGAGCCCGGGGCTGCAGCAGCTCAGGCAGACCCGCCTGCGCCTGCGCCGTCGCATCCGCATCACCGAACTGCAGCGCGAAACGCGCGTTCGGGAGGTTGTCGAGTCGTGTCAGCCAGTCGCGGGCGGTCTCCGGGGCGGCGGTGCCGAGCGCCCGGATCGCGGCGGGGATGGACGGATCGATGGCCAGCACGGCGGTCGTCCCGGCGACGCCGTCGAGCTGCGCGGTCAGGGTTCCTTCGGGAGCGGTGAGCTCCGAGAGCTCGGCGGCCGTCAGCAGTGCGCCGCCTTCCGGCGTCGCCGTGACGGGAACGAGCACCCCGACCTGCGCGGTCTGGGGGGCGGCGATCACCAGCACACTCGTCGCGGTCGCATCCACGGCCTCGGCGTCTGCGGCATCGCCGGTCGAGGCCGTGAGTTCCGCGCGCAGCGGGTAGACGCCGGGCGCGAGGTCACCCAGGGTCGCCTCGGACACGAAGATCGTGGTCGTCGCCGACGCACCGCCATCGATCGGATCGGTGTCTTCGGCGCCGATGGAGGCGAAGGCCCCTGTCGCCTCGCCGTCGTCGAGCCAGGTGGAGACGGCCTCAGCATCGGTGAGCGGGGTGCGATTGAGTTCGACCTCGACCTGACCACCCGTGGTGAGTGCCGCGTCGGTGGCGTTCTCCACGGTGACGATCGCCGACGTGGACGACCCCGGTGCGACGAGCCCGCGAAGACCGGCCGAGACATGCAGCTCGACGCTCTTTTCGTCGTCGGATTGCGCCTGATCGGCGGCGACCGCGGCGCTCGGTGCGACGAACGCACAGCCGCTCACTGCGATCGCGAGAACAGCGGTCGCTCCTGAGAGCCGTCGCAGGCGCGCACGGAGGCCGATGTCGGGGGTGATCGCGGTCATGAAGGTCTTCCTCGAACGCCCGGGAAGAGGCTGCTCGTGAGTACTGACCTAGTGATTCTAGGAGGCTCTGCGAAAGAGAACCCTGAAGACGCGTAGAGTGACGGCCGTGTCCGACACCCCCGCACCGGTCCCCGACCCTCTCCGCACGGCCGCGCTCGCCGCGGATCTCGACGCTGCGGACCTCCGCTCCGAGCCGCTGCGGCGCCTGTGGGGTGAGGAGGCGGACGACGCACTCGCCCGCGGGATGCGGGAGCCGATCCTGCGGGCCATCGACGGTGACTCCGGAACGCTCGCCACGCTCGGGCGTCTGCTCGTGCTCGGAATGCCACAGCCGCGCGCCCATGTCATCGACGCGCTGCCGCGGCTCGGAGTGGACGGACTCGTGGCACTCGGTCTCGCCGAGGCGGACCCCGACACGGTGACGCCGACGGCCCTGCTGCGACCGCAGTCGTTCGTCGACGCCGACGGGGTGGGGGAATGGTGGATCGCGAGCGATCTCGATGAGGTCGCCCTCGACGCCCCGTTGCCCGCCGACCACGTGCTCGGTGTCGGCGGGGCATCGCGCACGCTCGCCGAGACCATCGTCCCGATCGAAGTGGAGCGCGCGCTCGACCTGGGCACCGGATGCGGCATCCAGGCGCTCCTCGTCGCACGACGTGCCGGCACGGTCGTCGCGACCGACATCTCGACCCGTGCCCTCGCGTTCGCCGAAATCAACGCCCACCTCAACGGGGTGACGAACATCGAGTTCCGCCACGGCAGCATGTTCGAGCCGGTGGCGGGGGAGGCGTTCGACCTGATCGTCTCGAATCCTCCGTTCGTGATCACCCCGCGCGTCGAGGGAGTGCCCGCATACGAATACCGTGACGGCGGACTCGTGGGGGATGCGCTGGTGGAGCAGTTCATCCGCAGCGCCCCTGCCCACCTGACCCGGAACGGCATCGCGCAGCTGCTCGGCAACTGGGAGTCGAAGGCCGCGATCACCGGGCTCGCACGTCTCGAGGCCTGGGTGCCGGCCGAACTCGACCTCTGGGTGATCGAGCGGGAGGAACTCTCGCCTCTGGGCTACGCGGAACTGTGGATCCGCGATGGGGGGACCACGCCGCGCGACCCCGGTTTCACGCCGCTGCTGACCGCATGGCTCGACGACTTCGCCGCCCGCGGAGTGACCTCGATCGGCTTCGGCTACGTGCTGATGCGTCGGGGCACCTCGGGCGAACCACTGCGGCGAACTGAGCGCATCGCCCAGCCCGTCGCGAACGTCGGGGCCGCCTTGGCGACGGGCCTCGCGGCGCAGGATGTGCTCGCCGAAGGGCTGCCGGCCACCCTGGTGGTCGCTGCCGACGTCACCGAGGCGCGGCATCTGATGCCGGGTGACGACGACCCGAGCGTGATCGAGCTGCGTCAGGGCGGCGGCTTCGGTCGCACGATCTCTGTCGACCCTGCTCTCGCCGGTTTCGTCGGCGCCTGCGACGGAGAACTCACCGTGGTGCAGATCGCGGCCGCGCTGGCGGACCTCTTCGAGGTGCCGCTCGCCGACCTGTGGGCCGACCTCGAGCCCCGCATCCGCTCCCTCATCCTCGACGGCATCCTGCTGCCGGGGGAATAGTCCTCAGATTCATGCGTTGGAATAGACCATGAAGGCTTTCGGATTCCTCTCTTTCGGTCACTACGCCGACGTGCCCGGCTCGGCGACCCGCACCGCGGGCGACATGTTGAAGCAGACGATCGAGATCGCCGAAGGAGCCGACGAGATCGGTGTGAACGGTGCCTCGGTGCGCGTGCACCACTGGGCACGTCAGGCCGCCTCCCCGATGCCGCTGCTGTCGGCGATGGCCGCGCGCACGAAGCGGATCGAAGTCGGTACCGGCGTGATCGACATGCGCTACGAGAACCCGTTCCAGTTCGCCGAAGAGGCGGCCGCCCTCGACTTCATCGCCGACGGCAGGATCGCGCTCGGCGTGAGCCGTGGTTCACCCGAGACGGCGCTGCGCGGCTATGAGACCTTCGGCTACGTCGACGAGGAAGACCCGGAGCGCGGCAGCGTGCTCGCACGGGAGAAGTTCGACCTGTTCCTGCGGGCGATCGACGGAGAGGGCCTCGCTCCGGGCGACCCGCGCATGGTGGGTGCCGGTCGGTACCTCGCGATCGAGCCGCAATCGCCGACCCTCCGCGACCACATCTGGTGGGGCTCGGGTTCGCGCGCCACGGCTGAGGAGACGGGACGCAAGGGGCTCAACATGATGAGTTCCACCCTCGTGACCGAGGCGACCGGTCAGCCGTTCCACGAGCTGCAGCGGGAGCAGATCGAACTGTTCCGCTCCGCATACAAGGAGGCAGGCCACACCGGCCGCCCGCGGATCTCGGTCAGCCGCAGCGTCTTCCCGCTCGTCTCCGACATGGACCGGGCGTACTTCGGCCTGCGCAGCGAGGAGAACGCCGACCAGATCGGTGTGATCGACGGCTTCCGCTCGACCTTCGGCAAGACCTACGCCGCCGAACCGGACGTGCTCATCGCGCAGCTGAAGCAGGACGAGGCCGTGATGGCCGCCGACACCCTTCTGCTCACCATCCCGAACCAGCTCGGCCCGGAGTACAACCTGCACGTGCTGGAGGCGTTCGCGACGCACGTCGCACCGGCGCTCGGCTGGAAGCCCAACACGGAAGGACCCGTCCAGGGCGACGCCGTCTGACGCGGCGCCCGCCCGCTGGCCGGCACCCCGTATCGAGGAATTCACTTTCGGACCGCACCGGTATATCAGTACGCTGACCGCATGCGTGCCTCTCGCAGAGCGACCATCGCCGGAACCATCGTCCTCATCGCGGTGCTCGTCGGCGCCCTCCCGGCTTCGGCCGCGACCGTCGCCTCCTGGGCGACCTGGCAGCCGCTCGTCGGCGTCGGCGGGGCCTTCACGACGTCGGTTGAGGTGGCCGCGCAGCCGGCGATCAGCGCGACCGTCACCAGTGATTCACGGGGTGGCGCACAGATCGGCGTCATCAGCGGTGCCTCGACCTGGCTTTCGGAGGGCACCGCGATCGGGGCGAAGTACGGCTCGAGCAGGGACCAGCCGTACCTGAACCTGCGCCCCCGGGCCGACAACGCCACGAGCCCCTCGACCACGACGTACTCCTTCGCGACGCCGACCCCGACCTCGGGATGGGCCTTCGCAGTGGGCGACATCGACGCGGACTCGGTGCGCATCCAGGCCGTCGCCCCCGATGGACACGTGCTCGACGCGACCGAGATCGGGCTGCGTGACCGGTTCAACTACTGCGCCCCCGGAATCGCGGGGAAGCCTTCGTGCACCGGTGCTGCCGATGACGTGCCGAGCTGGGATGCCACGACCCTCACCCTCACCGGCAACGCGGCGGCCGCGGACACCAGCGGCTCGGCGGCCTGGTTCGAGCCGAGCACCCCGATCAGCTCCCTCAGCCTGATCTTCACGCGTCGCTCGGGCCTTCCCGTGTACCAGACCTGGTTCGCGTCGATCGCCCAGGACATCACGGGCACCATCACCGACACGGGGGCGCCGACGCCCGGCGTCACCCTCACGCTGACGGACGCGAACGGCACGGTCGTGGGAACGACCACCACGGCGGCGGACGGAACCTACTCCTTCCCCGGGTTCGTCGCGTCTGACGGGTACACGGTGCGCGTCACCCCGCCTGCCGGCAAGATCTCGACCGGACCGACCACGGTCGCCGCGAACCTCAGTGCGGGCGACGCGGTCGCCGACTTCGGGCTGCGCGACATCGTGCCCGTCGCGGTCTCCGGAACCGTGACCGATACGACCGGCGCCACGGTCCCCGGTGCGACCGTCACGATCGACGGCCAGACCACGACGACGGATGCTGACGGGAACTACCTGTTCGACCAGGTGGCCGTCGGGACGCATCCCGTGTCGATCACGACCCCGCCGGGCTACACGGTCGCGACTCAGCCGCCGCCGGTCACCGTTCCAGCGGGCAGCGAGGTGCCGATCACGGACGTGGACTTCGTGGTCGCCGAGAACGCCGACCTGCGCGGCGCGGTGCGCGCCAACGGCACGGGCGTGGCCGGCGTCACCGTGACCGCGATCGCTCCCGGCGGGGCGACCCTCACACGGGTGACGGATGCGTCGGGGGCGTACTCGTTCCCCCGACTCGCTGCCGGTGACTACACGATCACGATGACGACGCCCGCGGGATTCGTCGCGACATCTCCGGCCACGCGGAACGAGCAGGTGGCCGCGGTCGACGTGGAGAACGTGGACTTCGAGCTGGCGCGCCTCGGCGCGATCGACGGCACCGTGCGCGACGACGACGGTGCCCCCGTCGCGGGCGTGGTGGTGACACTCACCGGACCGGGCGCGCCGCAGCAGCTCACGTCCGACGCGGACGGCACGTTCGGGCTCGGCGCCCTGCCGCCCGGCGCCTACACCCTCACGGTTGTGCCCCCGACGGGCACGAGCGTCGTCGGCTCGGCGACGCGCACGGTCGTGATCACCGCGGCCGGCGACGTGATCGCCGAGCAGGACTTCACACTCGCCGCCGATGCCGTCGTCGTGCCGCCGGACCCGACGGACCCGACGGACCCGAGCACGCCGCCGACCGATGGAGGCAACGGGACCGATCCGCTTCCCGCGACGGGACTCGGTCCCGAGACGCTCGCCTGGGCCGCAGGCGGTGCTGCCGTTCTCGTGCTCGGCGCGACACTCCTGATCCTCGGCCGCCGGCGCTCC
>NZ_JBLVOH010000018.1:9674-11205 GCF_053543675.1 Microbacterium umsixpiens | reverse complement strand
GGGGCCTTTCAAGAGGAAGGAGCGGCGTCAGCGCCAACGAGTGGTCATCAGGAAGCCGATCAGAGCGATGCCGAGACCGATGGCCAGGTTCCAGTTGTCGAGACCCGGGATCGGGAACTGCATGCCCGAGATGTAGAAGACCAGGATCCACGCGAGACCGAGCAGCATGAAGCCGATCATCACCGGCTTGAACCACACCGCGTTGGGAGCGGCCTCGCCTTCGGCGCGCTCGACGACGGGTTCTTCACTCTTACGGTCACGTGCCATGCCGTCATTGTACCCATCAGACCCATGAGCCGCCGAGTCCGCAGCGTGCGAGAGACGGCGGGCTCACCGACATCCGTTCAGCGTCCCGGGATATGATCGCGCCATGACTGCATCCGTCGTGCCTGGGGGGCGACGCCCGCGGCGAGAGAGACCACGCTCTCGCGCCACCTTCGCGAGCGTGCTCGGCGAGCTCCTCCTCACCGCCGGAGTGCTCGTCCTGCTCTTCGTCGCCTGGCAGATGTGGATCGGCGACATCATCATCAGCGCCCAGAAGAACGACGAGGGCGCAGCCATCTCGCAGGAGCTCGCACAGGGCGAGGCGCCGGAGCTGCCGCCGGTCGTGGAAGAGGACGACGGCACCACCACCTACGTGCCCCCGGTGCCCGCAGCACCGGCAGACGCAACATGGTTCGGGCAGATGCACATCCCCCGTTTCGGAGCCGACTACAACTTCGGCATCTACGGCGGGACGAGCCGTGCACGAACCCTGGATCAGAAGGGGATCGGCGTCTACAAGGACTCCAAGATGCCCGGCGAGGTCGGCAACTTCTCGATGGCGGGACACCGCACCACCTGGGGCAAGCCTTTCAACCAGCTCGACAAGCTGCAGCTGAACGACGCGATCGTCGTCGAGACTCCCGACGGCTGGTACACGTACCGTTTCCGCACGCTCGAGTACGTCAAGCCGACACAGACCGATGTGCTCGCCGACGTGCCGCAGATGCCGGAGCAGCAGACCGGAGAGCAGTACATCACGCTCACGGCTTGCTCCCCGCTGTACTCCCTCGCGGAGCGCATCGTCGCCTACGGGGTGTTCGAGAGCTTCCAGCCCCGCGCCGAGGGGCTCCCCGCCGCCCTGACCGACCCGCCGCCGCCTCCGGCCGCACCATCGGTGTGACCGTGGACGCTCACGAGGGAGAAGACTGATGTACGCCGCACTCTGGCGCCTGCTGCCCGGCCCGTGGTGGCTGCGCGTCCTCATCCTGGTCGTCCTCATCGCCGCCGTGCTGTACGGGCTCTTCTGGTACGTGTTCCCCTGGGTGAGCCCGATCATCGCCCCCGGCGAGGTCGACGTCGAATGACCCGAGTTCTCGTGGTGGACAACCACGACAGCTTCGTGCACACGCTCGTCGGCTACCTCCACGAGCTCGGCGCCGAGACCACCATGGTCGAATCCGACGCGCTGGACGCCGCCGAGCTCGAGCGGATGCTCACCGGCCACGACGCCCTGTTGCTCTCCCCCGGCCCCGGACGTCCCCCGGCC
>NZ_JBLVOH010000018.1:0-9654 GCF_053543675.1 Microbacterium umsixpiens | reverse complement strand
GGCGCTCGACGCGGTGCGGATCGCCGCTCGACGGCGGATGCCGACGCTCGGCGTCTGTCTCGGACACCAGACCATCGGCGAAGCGCTCGGCACCGCGGTGAGCGAGGCGCCCGAGCTGATGCACGGCATGGTCTCCGCGGTCACGCACGACGGATCGGCGCTGTTCGCAGGGATCCCGTCGCCGTTCGACGTCGGCCGATATCACTCCCTGGCGCTCGCGGCAGCGGACCTCCCGTCCGAGATCGTCGTCACCGCCTGGACGGCGACTGGAACGGTCATGGGGCTCGCGCATCGAGAGCTGCCGCTGCACGGCGTGCAGTTCCACCCGGAGAGCGTGCTCACCGAAGGCGGGTACCGGCTTCTCGCGAACTGGCTGGAACTCTGTGGCGACGCGGATGCCGTGGCGCGATCCGAGACCCTGCATCCACTCTCGCGCTGATATCTCGACGCGCGATTCGCGTCACGAGAGACTCAGGGCGCGGCGCAGTAGCGAAGCTCGACCGGAGATCCGATCGGCACGTCACCCGGTGCGACCGACATCGAGTGCACGGTCGGGGGTTCCGTGGGAGCGCAATCCGCCTCTTCCACTGGCTCCGGAGTCAGACCGAGGTCGGTGAGGTTCGTCGTCGCGGCCTCGACGGTCCACCCGACGAGATCGGTCAGCGTCACCTTGCCGCTGGCGACGACGAGATTGACGACGGTGTCGGGGGCGACCTCGGTCTCTGCCGCTTCGCTGGCGGAGATCACGGTGCCGGCGGCCAGACCCTTGTCGTTGCGCTGGATGACGGTCCCGAGTTCGAGGCCGGCGGCCTTCAGTGCCTTGGTGGCATCCTCGAGGCCCATGCCTTCGATCTTCGGCACCACCACGGTCTCCACGCCCGAGGAGACGTGAACGGTGACCGTCGAGCCCTCCTCCACCGAGACTCCTGCCTCGGGGTCGGTGCGGATGACGTTGCCCTCGGTGATCTCGGAACTCGACTCGATCACGATCTTCGCGGTCAGATCGAGCTTGGCGAGGTCGTCCTGCGCGCGCTCGGATGACACGTTCACGAGATTGGGGATGATGCGCGAGGTGCTCGGCACCTCGGGCGGACGCATGCTGATCGTGACCACCCAGAACAGCACGGATGCCAACAGCACCGCGAGCAGCGCGACACCGGCCCAGATCCAGGCGACCGGAGGGCCGGACTGGGTGCGGGTCATGGTGGTGTCGGAGCTGAGCTGGCGCAGCGAACGCGCGGTCTCCTGAGCCTGACGCGGGCTCGGACCGTACAGCTCGCTCGTCAGTGCACCGAGCTGCTTGCGGGTCGGCGCGATCCCGGTGACGGCGGCATCCAGGGCGGCGCGGAAGTGCGCGGCATCCGGGTACCGCTGATAGGGGTCTTTCGCGAGGGCTCGCAGGACGATCGGGTCGAGTGCGCCCGGCGCATCCTCGTTCACCTCGGTCGGCGGGATCGGGGTCTCGCTGACGTGCTGGTAGGCGACCGCCACCGGCGACTCGCCACGGAACGGCTGGCGGCCGGTGAGCAGCTCGTACAGCACGACACCGGTCGAGTACAGGTCGGCGCGGGCATCGACGGGCTCGCCCTTGGCCTGCTCCGGAGAGAAGTAGGCAGCGGTGCCGATGATCTGCGTGGTCTCGGCCACGGTCGACGAGGAGTCGGAGACGGCTCGGGCGATGCCGAAGTCCATGACCTTGACCTGGCCCTTGTCGGTCACCATGACGTTGCCGGGCTTGATGTCGCGGTGCAC
Source organism: Microbacterium umsixpiens (assembly GCF_053543675.1). Lineage (NCBI taxonomy): Bacteria > Bacillati > Actinomycetota > Actinomycetes > Micrococcales > Microbacteriaceae > Microbacterium > Microbacterium umsixpiens. Next base: position 7,902 of record NZ_JBLVOH010000018.1, on the reverse strand, counting down.
CACACCTGCGCGGTGCGAGTAGTCGAGTGCCTCGAGGATGCCGTCGACGTAGCGCACCGCGTCTTCGACCGGCACCGGGCCGTCGGCGATGATCTTCTTCAGCAGCGTGCCCTTGACGAGCTCCATCACGATGTACGGCGGCTCGTCGGACGACGGATCATTCGACGAGGGGTCGCCGGCGTCGAACACGCGCACGATCGACGGGTGCGACATGCGGGACGCCGCCTGCGCCTCCAGGCGGAACCGGGTGCGGAAGGCGGTGTCGCGTGCCAGGTCGGGATCGAGGATCTTGATCGCGACCTCACGGCCGAGCGTCAGGTCGTAGCCTCGATAGACCTTGGCCATACCGCCATGCCCGATGAGCTCGTCGACGCGGTATCGACCCGCGATGACTCGTGGCTCTGTGGACACGTACTACCCCCTGGAAAACGACTGCGGCTGAGCTGGATTAAAGGCTACCCTTCGGTGCCGCCGCCTCCGTCACCCTCGCCGGGGTCGGTCGCGGCGACGATCGGAACGGAGAGCGGCGGCGACGCGGACGACGTGCGCTGGTCGCCACCCGAGCACATGCCCTGGTACGTGACGATGAGCTGCTGGCCGGCGGCATCAGCCACCTGAATCTGCGTGTTCCGCTGCGTCGGCTGGAAGTTCGGCCCGCCCGACACGAACGTGCCGTTCTGGAGCGAGACGACGTATCCGGAGAGCGTCGTGCCGCTCGGGCAGGTGAACCCGGTGCCCCAGGAGATGGTGACGGTGCTGCCGGCGATCGGGTCGCCCGTGATGGTCGGGGTGTCGGTCGGGGTCGGCAGGGCTGCGCGCGCGGCGTAGATCGTGAGGGTCATCGGCTGCGTCGTCTCGACGTTGCCGGAGGGGACGACGCGGTAGACCTTGCCGACGTCGCCGTCGGTCGGGGCCGGGTCGCCCTCGGGGCAGGTGATCTCGCCCGTGAAACCGGCCTCCTTGAGCGTGGACGTGGCCGTGCCGCAATCCATGCCCGCCAGGCCCAACGCGGTCACGTCGACGCGGACCACCTCGGGCGGCGGGGTGGTCGCCGGTGGTGGCGTCTGCGTCTGGGACTGCGAGGGAGAGGCCGAATCCGACGGCTTGGCGTCAGGGTCGCCCTGGTTCATCAGCATCGCCCACACGGCTCCGCCGAGCACGATCACCAGCAGGGCGATCAGCGCGATCAGCGGCCAGGTCCACGGGCTCTTCTTCTTCTTCTTCTCGTCCGCCGCAGCGTCCTCTGTCGGGAGCTGAGCGGTGGTGGGAAGGATGCGGGTGGTGCCGTCGTCTCCGGACGCCGTGAGCATGCGCGTCGCATCGTCATCGCCGGCGATCCCGCCGGTCGCGATCGCGGGCACGGCGATGGCCGCGGAGTTCAGGTCGCCGCGACGAAGCGCCTGGGCCGCACGGGCCACCGTCGCGGACGACGAGGGGCGGTCGCTGGGCTTCTTGGCGATCATCGCCATGACGAGGTTCTGCACCGGGATCGGCACGGTCGGCGGCAGCGGCGGCGGCTGCTCGTTGATCTGCGCCATCGCGATCGCCACCTGCGACTCGCCCGTGAACGGACGCTTGCCCGCCAGGCACTCGTACGCGACGATGCCGAGCGAATAGGTGTCGGTGGCGGGAGACGCCGGGTGACCCGATGCCTGCTCGGGAGACAGGTACTGCACGGTGCCCATGACCTGGCCGGTCGCCGTCAGCGGAACCTGATCGGCGATGCGGGCGATGCCGAAGTCGGTGATCTTGACGCGGCCGTCGGGCGTGATCAGCAGGTTTCCCGGCTTGATGTCGCGGTGCACGAGACCGGCCGCGTGTGCGGCCTGCAGAGCGGATGCCGTCTGGGCCACGATGTCGAGCGTCTTGTCGGCGCTGAGTGCACCGTCGCGCTCGAGCACGGTCGAGAGAGCCTCGCCGGGCACGAGTTCCATGACGAGGTAGGCGCTGCCGTTCTCCTCGCCGTAGTCGAAGACGCTGGCGATGCCCTCATGGTTCACGAGAGCAGCGTGCCGCGCTTCCGCGCGGAACCGCTCAAGGAACCCGGGGTCCCCCATGTACTCGTCCTTGAGGATCTTGATCGCGACGGTACGTCCGATGACGTGATCCGTCGCTTCCCACACCTCGCCCATGCCACCGATCGCGATACGCGACTGCAGCTCGTAACGACCACCGAACGACACACCCTGCGTCGGCCTCATCTGCCCAGCACCGCCTCTATGACCTTCTTCGCAATCGGAGCGGCGATGGTGTCGCCACTGCCTGATTGTCCCTGTCCGCCGCCGTCTTCGACGACGACCGCTACTGCGACCGCGGGGTCGTCCGCCGGCGCGAAGCCGGTGAACCACAACGTGTGCGGCCTGTTTCCGTTCTCTGCGGTGCCCGTCTTACCGGCCACGTCGATCCCGTCTATTCTTGCACCCTGGGCCGCGCCCGTAGCGACGCTGGCCACCATCGACGCGGTCACGTCGTCGGCGACATCGGCCTCCATCGCACGGCCGAACTCGCTGTCCTGGAAGGCCTCGATCACCGACAGGTCGTTCCCGATCACGGCATCCACCATCCGGGGATTCATCACGACGCCGTCGTTCGCGAGACCGGCCGACACCATCGCCATCTGCAGGGGGGTCGCGGTGACCTTGCCCTGGCCGAATCCGGTGAGTGCGGTCTGCGCGTCGTCGAGGGCACGGGGGTAGCTGGAGGGGGTCGATTCCAGCGGAGTCTCGAAGGACTTGTTGAAGCCGAGCTTCTCGGCCATCTCGCGGATCGTGTCGTCGCCGAGCTCGACGGCGAGCTCCGCCATCGGGATGTTGCAGCTGAGCCGGATGGCCTCGGCGATCGTGACCGTGGCGCCCGGCCCGCACTTGCCGCCCCAGGCGTTCGACACCCGATTGGAGGAGCCGGGGAGGGTGTACGAGATGGGGTTGGGCAGCGTCGACTGCGGGGTCCAGTTCCCGCTGGCGTACGCCGCCGCCGCGACGACGACCTTGAACGTCGATCCCGGCGGGTTGAGGTCGCCGGCGATCGCGCGGTTGGACAGCGGCTTGCCGGGGTCGGCCGCGAGCTGGTCGTAGGTGGCGTTCGCCGCATCCGCGTCGTGCGTCGCCATCTGATTCGTGTCGAAACCCGGGGTGGAGACCATGGCGAGGATGCGTCCGGTCTTCGGTTCCATCGCGACGACGGCACCCTGCAGCCCGCCGAGTGCTTCATAGGCGGCGCGCTGAGCCGCCGTGTTCAGCGACAGCTCCACGCTGTACCCGCGCTGGGGCTGGCCGGAGATGATGCGTTCGACCTCGGCGAGCAGGGCATTGGCGCCTGTGCCGGAGAGTTCGGCGTTCATGGCGCGTTCGATACCCGTGCGCGAATCGAGTGCCGCGTTGAAGTAGCCGGTCACCGGTTCCCACATCGCGGCATCCGTGTAGACGCGCTGGAACTGGTACCTGTCGTCGCTGGGCACCGAGTTGGCGATGGTGGCGCCGTCGACGATGATCGCGCCGCGCTGGATCTCGTAGCTGTCGAGGCGCGTGCGCTTGTTGTTGCTGTTCTGCGACAGGGCATCGGCCTCGACGACTTGGATCCAGCTGGTCGCGGCGAACAGGGCGATGAACATGAACAGCATCACGATGCTGAGGCGGCGGAGCTCTCTGGTCATCCGATCACGACCCTCGGTTGGCGGCGGACGCCGTCGGAGATGCGCAGCAGCAGCGCCACGATGAGCCAGTTGGCCACGAGCGACGATCCGCCGGCGGCGAGGAACGGGGTGGTCAGTCCGGTCAGCGGGATCAGACGCGTGACGCCGCCGACCATGATGAACACCTGCAGCGCGATGGTGAACGAGAGGCCGGTGGCGAGCAGCTTGCCGAAGTCGTCCTGACCCGCGAGACCGATGCGCATGCCGCGGCTGACGAAGACCATGTAGAGGCACAGGATCGCGAACAGCCCGATCAGGCCGAGCTCTTCGCCGAGGCTGGTGATGATGTAGTCGCTGTGCGCGAGCGGCGTGACCTCCGGGCGTCCCTGACCCCAGCCGGTGCCGATGAGTCCGCCGCGGGCGAGCCCGAACAGGCCCTGCATCGGCTGATACCCCGCGCCGTCGGGATCGACCTGGTTCGCGTCGAACAGGAACAGCCAGTTGATGAAGCGACCCTGCACGTAGCTGAGGATCTGCGTCGCGAGTGCCACGCCGGCGACCACGAGTCCGAGGCCGATGAGGACCCAGCTGGTCTTCCCGGTGGCGACGTAGAGCATCGCGACGAACATGCCGAAGATCAGGGTTCCGGTACCGAGATCGCGCTGGAAGACGATGATCCCGAGCGAGATGAGCCAGACCACGAGGACAGGTCCCAGTTCCCGCATGCGGGGCCAGGCGATGCCGAGAACCCTCTTGCCGACCGACGTGAGGCTTTCGCGGGTGCGTACGAGGTAGCCGGCGAAGAAGATCGCCAGGCAGATCTTTGCGAGCTCGCCGGGCTGGAAGGCGAAGACGCCGCCCAGCGACACCCAGACGGCCGCGTTCGCGTCGTCGATGCGGAGGCCGGGTACGAACGGCAGCAGCAGGAGCAGGATTCCGGCGAGACCGAAGATGTAGGTGTACCGGAACAGGATCCGATAGTTGCGCAGCAGGATCACGACCGCGATGGCACCTGCGAGGGAGATCGCGGTCCAGGCCAGCTGCTTGGTGGAGTAGGCGTCCCAGCCGGTGTTCTTGAAGGCGATGTCGATGCGGTAGATCATCGCGATGCCGAGGCCGGTCAACAGCGTCGCGATGGGCACGACGAACGGATCCGCATCGGCGGCGACGAAACGCAGCACGATGTGCAACGCGAAGGCGAGGGCCGCGAGACCGCCGCCGATCGCGAGGATCATCGGGTCGATCACGCCGAGTGCGCCCAGCTGGACGAGAGTGAGCGCGGCGCCGCTCATCGCACAAGCGAACAGCAGCAACCAGAACTCGCGGTTGCGCTGCGTCTGCGGCATCCGGAGTCGCTTGAGGGCCTTGATGACGGTGGTGTCCGCCTGCACGTCGGTGCTCATCCCTCACCCCCCGCGGGGGTCGCGCTCGGCGTCGGCAGCGGGGTCGGCAGTGGTGTCTGTTCGATCACGTTCGCATCGGCGCCCGCCCGCAGACGGTCGACGATGGCCATCGCGTCGGCCAGCGAGCGCGCATTGATCGTGCGTTCGACGGATGCCCGCTGATACTGCGGCAGGTTCGCGAGGAGGATGTCGGTGTCCTCGATCGGGGTCGACAGCGTGATCGGGCCGATGTTCTGCTGCACGCCCTGGAAGATCACGACGCTGTCGTCGTCGGCGCCGATGAAGTAGCGGGTCTGGGTCCAGCTGTACGCGGCGAAGGCGGCCACGACGAGCATCGCGACGACCAGGAGCGCACCGGCGATCCAGCCCGCCCGGCGGCGCTTCGCGCGACGCCGATCCTCTTCGATGAGTTCCTCGAGGTACTCGGGGGCCGGCTCGAAGTGGCTGGGCTCGTTCGCGGCCTGCCGCACCGGGTGCAGCCAGTTTCCACGCGGCGGGCGCACCGGCGGCACGTAGACGCCGTCGGGGTTCGAGGCCGAGCCCACGATCGTGGGGGTGCCGGAGTGGATCGGATGCTGCCCGCCGACGTCGACGAGCACGATCGTGACGTTGTCGGGAGCGCCTCCGTCGAGTGCCTGCTTGAGCAGGTAGTCCGCCGTGCGGCCGGGGGCGACGCCGAGCTGCATCGCCTTGAGGATGCGAGTCTCGTCGACCACTCCGGAGAGCCCGTCGGAGCAGAGCAGCCACCGGTCGCCGGGCTGCGTGTGCATGACGAACATGTCGAGCTCGGGGTCGGCGTCCATGTCGCTGAGAACGCGCATGAGGACCGAGCGGCGCGGGTGGTAGCGCGCCTCCTCCGGGGTGATCCGACCGGAGTCGACCAGGCGCTGCACGAAGGTGTGGTCGGCCGTGATCTGGGTCAGTGCGTCGTCGCGGTACAGGTAGATGCGCGAGTCGCCGATGTGGCCGATGACCGCGTACTCGTCGACCATGATGATCGCGCTGACCGTCGTGCCGAGACCGGCGAGTTCGGGACGCTCCTTCGCGGCGCGGATGAGGTCGCCCGCGGCGGTCGTCGCGGCGGCCTGCAGCGAGGCCTGCGCGTCTTCGACCGAGGAGTAGCCCTGGTCGAGGGGCTGCAGCCGCTGGATCGCGATGCTCGAGGCGACGTCTCCACCGGCGTGGCCGCCCATGCCGTCGGCGACGGCGAACAGGTTCGCTCCGGAATAGCCGGAGTCCTGGTTGTTGGAGCGGATCTTCCCGGTGTGGGAGATCGCGACGCTCGAGCCTTCGAAGACCATGCCGGGGTCAGGCTCGCAGCTCGAAGGTCGTGGCGCCCACCTTGATGGGGGTGCCGAGCGAGAGGGCGACCGGTGAGGCCGACACGCGCTGGCCGGCGACGAAGGTCCCGTTGGTCGAGTCGAGGTCCTGGATCGCCCAGCTGTCGCCGCGCAGCATCAGGCGGGCGTGGTGGCTGGACGTGTAGTCGTCACGGATCACGAGAGCCGACTCGCTGGAGCGGCCGATCGTGAGCGAGTCGGCACTGAGCGGCAGCTCGAGGCCGGCCTTGGGCCCGGACGTGATGACCAGGCGCTTGGCGGTGGCGACGGTCGCCGGTCCGGTCGAGGAGCGTGCGGATGACGGCTTCGCCGCGGGGGCCGCTGCCGGTGCTGCCGCAGGAGCGGGTGCGCCGGCGGTCGCCTCGGCGGGGAGCTTGCGCACACGGACGCCGAACAGGTCGGCGCGGAGCGAGTACACGACGCCGAACACGAAGAACCACATCAGGACGAGGAACCCGATGCGGAGCAGGAGGAGGATCAGTTCACTCAACCGAGGGCTCCGAACGCTCGGGTGGCGTCGTCGCCGCGGGGCGCAGGACGCGACGGGCTGGCCACGGGGACGATCCGGAACACCAGGTCGGTACGTCCGATGGTGATGGTCGTGTCGGTGGGGAGGGCGGCCTCGCGGAGCTTCTGGCCGTTGACCTTGGTGCCGTTCGTGGAGCCCAGGTCGCGCATCATGGCGCGCTCGCCGTCCCACAGGATCTCGGCGTGCTTGCGGCTGGATCCGGCGTCCGCGATCGTGATGTCGGCATCCGTCCCCCGGCCGATGACCGTGCGGGCGCGGTTGATCGAGAGACGACGGCCGTCGACGTCGACCACGGCCTGCCAGCTCACCCGGCCCTCGACCGTGCCCGAGTTCACGCGCACGGTTCCCGTGGCGACCTTCTCGTCAGCTTCGAGGTTGATCGACAGCGGGCCGGAGAAGCTGTAGCCCTGTGCCTTGGCGTGCTTGGTCAGCAGAGCGAGCAGCTCGTCGGTGAGGGCGCCGCCGAGTCCGCGCATCCGCTCCGCGTCGTCCGGGCTGAGGCGCACGACGAAACTGTTCGGCGCGATGATGCGATCGCGGCTCACGACCGCCGCCTTCGTATCGGCCTCGCGGCGGAGCGCAGAAGCGATCTCCACCGGCTGAATGCCGCTGCGGAAGGTCTTCGCGAACGCGCTGTTGACTGCGCGCTCGAGACCCTTCTCAAAGCTGTCAAGTAGTCCCACTGGGCTCCTCTGGCATGCCGACCGGTAGACACATCGTAGCCAGGTGACCTGGGGGAACGCCGCCGATCGGGGTCTGAGGCGTGCATCAGGGGGTGAAATCGCGTGATATCTTTGGGAAGTTGAGTTCTTCGGAACGAGACACTCGCGCGAGTGGCGGAATGGTAGACGCGCTGGCTTCAGGTGCCAGTGTCCGTAAGGACGTGGGGGTTCAAGTCCCCCCTCGCGCACAGCGAATGACACAAGGCCGGGCCCACAGGGCTCGGCCTTCTGTCATCTGAAGAAGGCCCGGTTCCGTTGAGGACACCGGGCCTTCTCC
>NZ_JBLVOH010000017.1:7313-13622 GCF_053543675.1 Microbacterium umsixpiens | reverse complement strand
CGCGGGCACGTCGTCGAAGCCGCAGACAGCGATGTCCGCGCCGATCTCACGACCGGCCTCGCGGATGGCGGACATCGCACCGATCGCGACGACATCGCTGATCGCGAAGACGAGGGTTCCCGCCGGCACCCCGTCGGCGAGGGCGGCCGCCATGCCCGCCGCACCCGATTCGCGCCGGAAGTCCCCCCGCCGCACGCTCTCCACCGCGCCCCCGGCATCCTCGAACCCGGCGCGGAAACCGGCCAGACGATCATCCGAGGTGCGCACGCCCTCGGCGGTGCCGAGCACGATCGCTGAGCGGTAGCCGAGCTCGGCCATCCGCCGACCGAGCGCCTCGGCGCCGGAACGGTTGTCGATCTCGATGCGCCGATCCGCGTCGCCGTCCGGCCCGAAAGCGACGACCGTGCCGCCCAGGCGGGCGAACTCGGCGAGCTCGTGCGCGGTGTCGACCTCCCTGGGCTCCTGCGTGCGCGAGGCCGCGAGGATCAGCCCGCGCGGACGCTGGCCGCGCAGAGCGCGCACGATCCGCGCTTCCCGCTCCTGATCGCGTTCGGTGATCGCGATGGTCACGACCAGTCCGTGCTCGTCGGCACCACGCGCGACGCCGGATGCGATCAGCCCGAAGTAGGGGTCGGCGATGTCGGCGACGAGCAGGGCGATGACGGGAGACGTGCCCCGAGCGATCGCCTGGGCGGAGACGTTGGCCGTGTAGCCGAGCTTCGCCGCCGCGGCTTCGACGCGTTCGCGGAACGATTCGGCCACCTTGCGCTCCGAGCCGTTGAGCGCGCGCGAGGCCGTGGCCAAGGAGACACCGGCCTCGCGAGCCACGTCGTGCAGCGTGGGCGCGGGGCCGCGGGGATGACGTGAGGCGCGCTCCGACGACGGCCGCTCCGCGGGGGATGCGGGGTTGGTCATGACTCCGAGCCTACTTCCCGGAAATTCGTCACGCGGGCCTCTCCAGATAGTCGCGCAGCGCTGCCGCCTCGCGGGCGAGCAGGGCCGGATCGTCGCCGGGCACGAACTCGAGAAGCGCATCCCGTGGGGGCGCCTCGGCCGATGCCGCCGCCGCGAAGAACCGGGTCCACAGCGCATCCCGCGCGCGCAGGGGCAGCCGCTCGTCCTGCGGCCACCAGGAGAAGACGTGGGCCGCGCTCGTGTGCGCGGCGAGCGCGAGGTACTCCTCCAGCACGGTGTCGACGGAGGCTCCGACCGTCGGCTGCCAGTAGGTCGACAGCGCCGGGCTGCCGACCTCGGCGAGGAGCCGCAGCGTCGTCGGCGCCGTGTCGGCGAGCGTGCGGGAGTGGAACTCGAGAGCGAGGGCGATGCCGCGGCCCGCCGCCTCTGCTGCCGCGGCCTGCAGTCGGTCGACCACCGCGCTCCAGTCGTCGGGGGTCGCGGCATCCGAGCCGATCCTGCCTGCCCAGATGCGCACACGATCGGCTCCGAGGGCCTCGGCGCTGTCGAGCACCGGGGTCAGAGGCTCGTCCGCTCCGGCGCGGAAATACGACCCGTACGACGCGACCGCGAGGCCCGCGTCCGCGGTGAGGCGGGCGACCTCTCCGGCTCGGACGACGTCTCCCGACGGCACGTGCACATCGCCGCCCCACTCGATCGCCTCGAGCCCGGCATCCGCTGCGAGCTCGATGATCCGCTCGGGCGCGAGCGCGCGGAAGGTCACCGAGCACAGTCCTGGGCGGGTGCGGGTCATGGCGTCATCCTCTCAGTCCCGTTCCTGCCGGCGACCGGCGGGCGTCACCCGAGGTGCGGGGAGACGGCCGCGGCGAAGGTGTCAGCCGTGCGGCGCACGACGTTCGAAGGAGCATCCGCCCAGATGTCGGCGTTGAAGATCTCGACCTCGATGTCGCGGTCGTACCCGGTCGCGATGACCGCACGGGTGAGCGAGCCGAAGTCGATCACCCCATCGCCGGTGTAATGCCGCGAGAGCAGCACGTCGGACGGGAGGGGCGTCTTCCAGTCGCACACCTGGTAGGTGGCGATGCGGCCTTCGCGACCCGCGCGGGCGATCTGCTCGAGCACCTGCGGGTCCCACCAGATGTGGAAGGTGTCGACCGCCGCCCCCACCACCTCGGGCTCGAAATCGGCGGCGATGTCGAGCGCCTGACCGAGCGTCGAGACGACGGCACGATCGGAGGCGAACATCGGGTGCAGCGGCTCGATCGCGAGTGTGACCCCCGCGGCCTTCGCCTCGGGAGCGAGAACGCCGATCGCATCGCGGACACGCTCGCGCGCCCCGATCAGGTCGCGCGACCCCTCAGGCAGGCCACCCGCGACGAGCACGAGCACCGCAGTCGAGCCCTCGGCACCGGCGGCGGCCAGGGTCGCGGTCTCCTCGATCGCCCGACGGTTGTCGTCGAGCGCGGCATCCCGCTCCGCCCCGGCCGGCAGCGTGAAGAAGCCGCCACGGCAGTGGGTCGTGAAGCGCAGCCCCGAGTCCGACAGCATCCGGGCCGCGATGTCGAGGCCGACCTCGTTGACCGGCTCGCGCCACAGTCCGATCGCCTGGATGCCGGCGTCGGCGGTGACCCGCAGGGCCGTGGCCAGGTCGGCGTACTTGATGGTCGCCTGGTTGATCGACAGGCGCGGATCCACGGCGCTCACGCGTCCACTCCGTTCAGGCGCAGCATCCCGTGCCACCGTTCGCGGGCGAGGTCGGGCTGCTCGAGCGCGAGCGAGGCGTTGGCGAGCTCGACGATGCGGCTCAGATGCGGCAGGCTGCGCGCGGAGTGCAGGCCTCCCACCATCTGGAACGCCGGTTGGTGCCCGTTCAGCCAGGCGAGGAAGGCGACACCGGTCTTGTAGTAGAAGGTCGGCGCGGCGAAGACCTGTCGGCTGAGCTCCTCGGTCGGGCCGAGGATGCGCAGGTACGCCTCCGGGTCGCCAGCATCCAGCGCCTGGATCGCCGCCGACGCCACCGGGGTGATCGCCGCGAACGCCCCGAGCAGTGCGTCCGAGTGCCCCGCGCCGTCGCCGACGGTGTCGCCGCCGATCAGGCTCACGTAGTTGAAGTCGTCGCCGGTGAACATGCGCACGCCCTCGGGGAGTCGCTCCCGCACCGACATCTCGGACTCGGCGTTCAGCAGACTCATCTTGACGCCGGCGACCTTGCCGGGGTTCTCCTCGATCACATCGAGCAGCACCGCGGATGCCGTCTGCCAGTCGTCGGCTCCGAAGTATCCGGCCAGCTCGGGGTCGAACGCCGTGCCGAGCCAGTGCAGCACCACGGGAACGGTCGCGCGCGACAGCACCTCGCGGTAGACGCGGCGGTAGTCGTCGGCATCCGTCGCGACGCGGGCGAGGTGGCGGGAGGCCATGAGCACGGGGCCGGCCCCCTGCTCCTCGGTGAAGTGCAGCTGCTCGAGGTAGGCGGCGATGACCTGTTCGAGTGAGATGTGCGTCTCGGCGACGTGGTCGGTGTTGACGCCGACGACGACCGAGCCGCCCTCCTCCCGGGCGACCTCGGCACTGCGGGAGATCAGTTCACGCGTGGCCGCGGCATCCAGTCCCATGTTCCGCTGTGCGGTGTCCATCGCGTCGGCGACGCCGAGCCCCCACGAGTACACGTTGCGGCGGAACGCGAGCGTGGCGTCCCAGTCGATGTCGGCCGGCTGCCCCGGGGTGTTGTCGGCGTGCGCCTTCGGCACCACGTGCGCGGCGGCGTAGGCGACCCGGCTCTGCAGCGGGGTGGTCGGACGGGTGTACGCGCCCGAGTCGTTGAGGGAGACGTCGGCGGTCTCACCGGTCGCACGGAGGAGGCGGAGGGTGCTCATGCGTGCCTCAGCCCAGGGTCAGCGGCTCGAGGGCGATCTTGCGCCCCTCGGCACTCGAGGTCAGACCGGCCTCGGCGAACTGCACCCCACGGGCGCCCGCGAGCAGGTCGAACGGATAGTCGGTGCCCTCGACGTAGGAGACCAGGTACTCCTCCCACTGCTGACGGAATCCGTTGAGGAACACGTCGTTGGTGGGCACCTTCTGCCAGTCGGCGTCGTAGTCGCGGGTGTCTTCCAGGTCGGGGTTCCAGACCGGCTTGGGCGTGGCGTTGCGGGGCTGGATCTTCGCACCGAACAGCCCGACCACGGCCGATCCGTGCGTGCCGTCGACCTGGAACTCGACGAGCTCGTCGCGGTTCACCCGCACGGTCCACGACGAGTTGATCTCGGCGATCACGCCGCCCTCGATCTCGAAGATGCCGTAGGCGGCGTCTTCGGCCGTGGCGGTGTAGTGCTCGCCCTTCTCGTCCCAGCGGTCGGCGATGTGCACGGCCGCCTGCGCGTATACGCTCTTGACCTCGCCGAAGAGGTTCTCGAGCACGTAGTTCCAGTGCGGGAACATGTCGGTGATGATGCCGCCGCCGTCTTCGGTGCGGTAGTTCCAGCTCGGGCGCTGCGCCGGCTGCCAGTCGCCCTCGAACACCCAGTAGCCGAACTCGCCGCGCACCGAGAGGATGCGACCGAAGAAGCCGGAGTCGATCAGGCGCTTGAGCTTCTGCAGGCCCGGAAGGTAGAGCTTGTCGTGCACGACGCCGGTCTTGATGCCGGCCTCCTTCGCGAGGCGGGCGAGCTCGAGCGCCTCCTCCAGCGACTCGGCGGTCGGCTTCTCGGTATAGATCGCCTTGCCGGCGGCGATGGCCTTGCGGATCGCGGTGGCGCGGGCCTTGGTCACCAGGAAGTCGGCGTAGATCTCCCACTGGGGGTCGGCGAGGGCGGCGTCGAGGTCGGTCGTCCAGTCTTCGATGCCGTGCTTCGCGGCGAGCTCGGCGAGCTTGGCCTCGCTGCGACCGACGAGGATCGGCTTGACCGTGATGCGGGAGCCGTCCGGCAGCTCGATGCCGCCCTCTTCGCGGATCGCGAGGATCGAGCGCACCAGGTGCTGTCGGTATCCCATGCGTCCGGAGACGCCGTTCATGATGATGCCGATCTCGCGGGTGTTCGCCTGGGTCATGGTGTTCCGTTTCTTTCGCGGGAAGCTGTCGGTGCTTCCTCTCGACCGTGAGTGGAAAGCGCTTTCCGAGATCATGCCACGAGACGAGAGCCGAACGCAACCGAAGCGCTTTCGCGCCCGAGGTCAGCCCGCGCTGTCGCGCTCGACGAGCTCGGTCGGGATGACCGCGGAGCCCTCGGACCGCGGGGCACCCTCGATCGCATCGACCAGCGCTGCGACCGCACGGTGGGCGAGGGCGGCGAAGTCCTGCCGGATCGTGGTCAGCGGCGGACGGTAGTTCGCCGCATCCGGCACGTCGTCGAAGCCGATGACCGCGACATCCTCGGGCACCCGGCGGCCGGACTCGGCCAGGGCGCGCATCAGTCCGAGCGCCATCTGGTCATTGGCGCAGAAGACCGCGGATGCTCCGGCGAGCGCTCCCCCCGCCGAGTATCCCGAGTCGGCACTCCAGTCACCGCGGACCACGGCGGGCGGGTGGATGCCGGCGGTGCTGAGGGCCGCTCGCCACCCCCGTTCGCGTTCGGCGGCCGCGAAGGAATCTTCGGGGCCGGCGAGGTGGTGCACCGTCTCGCGTCCGAGGGCGAGGAGCCGAGCCGTCGCCGCAGCCGCACCGCCCGCATGGTCGCTGTGCACGGAGGTGACCCCCGCGTCGGTCGGCGCATCGACCACGACCAGGCGCAGTCCCTCGGGGGGCTGCGTCGCGGGCACGAGTGCCGAGGCCTCGTTGAGCACGATCGCGCCGTCGACCTCCTGCTCGGCGAGCCGCTCGAACGCCTCGGCGACGCCGCCGGTCGCGGTCACGAGCGTCAGGGCGTAGCCGCGTTCCGCCGCCGCTTCGGCCGTGGCCTGCAGCATCCGCGAGTTGCCGACCGTGGCGAGGGTGGTGACGACGAGGCCGATGGTCTGCGAGCGTCCGGTGCGCAGGGCGCGGGCGGCACGGTGCGGGCGATACCCGAGCTCGGCCATCGCGCTCTCGACGCGGGCGCGGGTGTCCGGGTCGACGCGCGGGCTGCCGTTGACGACACGGGAGACGGTCTGACCAGAGACCCCGGCGCGGGCGGCGACCATTGCCATCGATACACGTCCGGACGGTGATCCGTGCCGTCCCGAGCGCGGTTCCCCGACCAGGTCGCGTTCGTCTCCCACGCACTTTCTCCGTTCGCCGCCCGTGCACAACTCCGCAATGTTGACGTTATCACGGCCCTGTGGCTACCATGTTTACGTGAACACGCACGATTTTCCTGAGTTGCGCACCGAGACCCTCGGCGCCGGCGTCGTCAAACGCGCCACCACCCTCGCCGACGGCCGCGAGCTCATCTACTACGACGATCCGGGCACCGCGCTCGGCGC
>NZ_JBLVOH010000017.1:0-7281 GCF_053543675.1 Microbacterium umsixpiens | reverse complement strand
GCGTGCGGTCGATGCCCGCACGCTCGACCCGCGCCCCGACACCGCCACCATGCGCCTCGACGTGCTCACGGGCGATTGGATCACGGTCGCCGCCAATCGGCAGAACCGCGTCATGATGCCCAGCGCCGAGGCCGACCCGCTCGCGCCGCAGACACCGGGCAACCCCTCCGAGGTGCCGTCCCGCTACGACGTCGCGGTGTTCGAGAACCGCTCCCCCGCATTCGGTCCCGCCCTCGCCGAGGCCGTCGGCACCGCCCCGCAGGCATCGAACGCGCCCCGAGGCCTCGACGACCTCGCCGCCCTGGGCCTCGGTCGCACCCGTACCTCGGTCGGCCGCTGCGAGGTGGTCTGCTTCAGTCCCGACCACTCCGGCTCCTTCGGCACGCAGTCCGTCACCCGCGCCCGCACGGTCATCGAGGCCTGGGCCGACCGCACGACCGCGATCTCGAAGCTGCCCGGCATCCAGCAGATCTTCCCGTTCGAGAACCGCGGCGAGGCGATCGGGGTCACCCTGCCGCACCCGCACGGCCAGATCTACGCCTACCCCTACGTGACGCCGCGCACCACCCGACTGCTCGAGTCGATCGACCGCACCGCGCCCGACCTGTTCCAGCACATCCTCGAGTCCGAGCAGGGCTCCGAGCGCGTGGTGTTCCGCGGCGAGCACTGGACGGCCTTCGTGCCGTTCGCCGCCCGCTGGCCCCTCGAGGTGCACCTGATGCCGCACCGCCACGTGCCCGACTTCGCCGAGACGACCGAGGCCGAACGAGACGAGCTGGCCCCGCTCTACCTGCGCCTGCTCCGCGGCGTCGATGCCCTGTACGACACCCCGACCCCGTACATCGCCGCCTGGCACCAGGCGCCCGTGCACGTCGGCCGCGACACCGTGCGTCTGCACCTGCAGCTGACGAGTCCGCGTCGGGCCGCCGACAAGCTGAAGTTCCTCGCCGGATCCGAGGCCGCGATGGGGGCCTGGGCCGCCGAGGTCCCGCCGGAGGTGGGTGCCGCACGCCTCCGCGAGGCGATCGAACGCTCATCCCCGACCCAGACCTCATCCCCGGACCAGACCTCCGACGGAGCATCCGCATGACCGCCGCCCACGACGACGCCCGCGCCCTGTTCGCCGACCTCACCGGCCGCGAGCCCGACGGCCTCTGGTCGGCACCGGGCCGCGTCAACTTCATCGGCGAGCACACCGACTACAACGACGGCTTCGTGCTGCCGTTCGCCATCCCCCAGCGCACGGTCGCCGCAGTCGGGCTGCGCGGCGACGATCGCGGCCGGGTCCTGGTCGGTTCGACCTTCGCCGAGGAACCGGTGGAGGTCGGCCTGGACGAGCTCGACGGACTCTTCCCGACCGCGCCGGGCACACACCCCGCCGTCCCGGAGTGGGCCGCCTACCCGCTCGGAGTCGCCTGGGCGCTGCGGCACGAGACCGCCGAGGACGGCCCGTTCCGCGGCCTCGACATCGCGATCGCCTCCGACGTGCCGGTGGGCGCTGGGCTCTCCTCCTCAGCCGCGATCGAGGGGGCGACGGCATCCGCCCTGAACGAGCTCTGGGGCACCGGCCTCGACGCCACGACTCTCGCCCGCGTCGGACGCCGCGCCGAGAACGAGGCCGTCGGGGCCCCCACCGGGATCATGGACCAGATGGCGTCCATGCTCGGTCAGCCCGACACCGCGATCTTCCTCGACTGCCGCTCGCTCGAGGCCCGGCCGGTGCCGCTCGGCATCGCCGAGGCCGGACTCGCGATCCTCGTGATCGACACCCGCGTGAAGCACGCCCACTCCACGGGCGGCTACCGCGAACGCCGGGCGTCGTGCGAACTCGGGGCCTCGCTGATGGGCGTGCCCGCCCTGCGCGACGTGTCGATCGCCGACCTCCCCCGCGCTCAGGAGCTGATGGACGACGTGACCTTCCGCCGCGTGCGTCACATCGTCACCGAGAACCAGCGCGTGCTCGACACCGTCCAGGTGCTGCAGGAGAAGGGCGCGAGAGCCATCGGCGACCTCCTCGTAGCGTCGCATGTGTCGATGCGGGACGACTTCGAGATCTCGACCGTCGAGCTCGACACCGCCGTCGACACCGCGCTGGCCGCCGGCGCTCTCGGCGCCCGCATGACCGGCGGCGGTTTCGGCGGTGCGGCGATCGCGCTGATCGAGCAGGATGCCGTCGAGGCGGTGTCGGGTGCCGTGACCGCCGCGTTCGCCGCCTCGGGATTCGGCGCCCCGCACCTGTTCACGGTCACCCCCTCCGCAGGTCCGCTCCGCGACGCCTGAGAGAATGATCGATCGAGCCGCGACCACTCCGCGGCAGGAGAGGAACGCAATGTCCTGGATCGTCACCGGCGGCGCCGGCTACATCGGAGCCCACGTCGTCCGGGCCCTCGCCGAAGCAGGGCTCACCCCGGTCGTGCTCGACGACCTCTCCAGCGGCGTCGCGTCGTTCGTGCCCGAGGGCGTGCCGTTCGTGCAGGGCAGCATCCTCGATCGCGACCTGGTCGAGAAGACGTTGCGCGACCACGACGCCCAGGGCGTCATCCACGTCGCCGGGTACAAGTACGCGGGCGTCTCGGTGCAGCGCCCGCTGCACACCTACGCGCAGAACGTCGAGGGCACCCGGATCATCCTCGAGGCGATGGAAGCCGCGGGCGTCTCGAACATCGTGTTCTCGTCGTCGGCTGCGGTGTTCGGCACCCCCGACGTCGCGCTCGTCGTCGAGGACACCGCCAAGAAGCCGGCCAGCCCCTACGGCGAATCGAAGCTCATCGGCGAATGGCTGCTGCGCGACCAGGCGATCGCGACGGCCGACTCCGCGCGTCCGCTGCGACACACGTCGCTGCGGTACTTCAACGTGGTGGGCTCCGCCGACCCGACCGTCTACGACGTCAGCCCGCACAACCTCTTCCCGATCGTGTTCGAAGCGCTGCTCGCGGGCAAGACCCCGAAGATCTTCGGTGACGACTACGACACCGCAGACGGCACGAATGTGCGCGACTACGTGCACGTGGGCGACATCGCCGCCGCCCATGTCGCCGCCGCCCAGCGCCTCGCCGACGGAAGCCCCATCGAGGCGGCGTACAACCTCGGCTCCGGCGACGGGCTCAGCGTGAAGCAGATCATGGATGCCGTCGCCCACGTGACCGGCATCGACTTCACCCCCGAGATCGGTCCCCGCCGCCCCGGCGATCCCGACCGCATCGTCGCCACCGGCGAGCTCGCCGCCCGCGACCTCGACTGGACCATGCGGTACACGGTCGACGAGATGGTGCGCACGGGGTGGGAGGCGCGGCAGGCTGCATCGGTCTGAGTCTTCGACTTGTGGGGACGGGCTCCGGGCCGCGCCGCTGCTCGCAGAGCGGGGCGCCCCTCCCCGCAAGCGGGGGCCCCTCCCCGATGCTCGCATCGGCGCGGCCCTGCGCCCTCGACACACGTGCTCGACTCGGTGTGCACGTGGGGGTGCCGCGCCTCCTCCGTGCTGGGTACGAGGAGAAGACCTCAGACGTCGCGGGCGCGGATGGGGTAGAGCCAGAAGCACAGCCACGCGAGGGCGGTGAACCCGAGCGGAATCACGGCGAGCATCAGACGGATTCCACCGTCGACGCTCTCGGGCTGCGCGTCGCCGAGCGTGGCATCGAATCCGGATGCCGTCAGCACCACCGCGGCCACGATCGCCTGCAGCACGACCGATCCTCGCACCACGAAGCCGTTGACCCCGAAGTAGGCGCCCTCGCGGCGGTGCCCGGTGCGCGCGGCATCCTCATCGATGATCTGCGCCAGCATCACCTCGAGCAGTTGCAGGAGCCCGCCGACGCCCACGCCGACCGCGACGCCGACCAACACCGCGCCGAGCACGTTCGACGGGGCGAGGTAGCCGAGCACGGCGACGCCGAACACCGTCACGCTCCACAGCACCGCCGTGCGCGGCGAGGTGCGGCGGACGACCGCGCTCCAGAGCACGATCGACGGGATCGCGGTGACGAAGATGGCCCCGAGCAGCAGGCTCCCCTCCCCCTCGGCAGCCCCGAGCGAGTACCGCACGTAGAAGGGGATCGCGGCGAGGATCACCGCGATCGAGGTCTGCACGAACAGCGACCCGAGCACGTAGGGGACGAAGGCACGATTGCGGAAGGTGTACTTCAGCTGGTCGCCCCACCGCATGGCCTCGGACGCCGCCTCCGGGACCCGGCGCTCGATCATCCCGCCGAGGAACGACCACACGAGCAGCACCAGGCAGACGGCGCCCAGCACCAGGGCCATCCCCGGCCACCCGAGCGCGCTGTACAGGGCGGGCGCGCCGGCGGTGCCGAGGACCATGCCGAGGATCGCGAAGATCTGCCGCGGCACGTTGCCTCGGGCGCGCTCCTCGGTGGTGCGGAAGATCTCGGGGAACAGCGCGGAGATGTTCAGCACCACGACGACGAACGCGATGTCGTACACGGCGACGACCACGAGGAACCACACGATGAGGCCGGCCGCCGGGAGCTCGGGCGGCATCCACACCAGCGCGAAGGCGACCACGAGCGGCACGATGCCCAGACCGATCCACGGGATGCGCCGACCCCAGGGAGTGCGCAGCCGGTCGGAGATCGTGCCGACGACCGGATTCAGCACCGCGTTCAGCACACCGTGGGCGATCATCGCCGCGGCCACCCATCCGGCCGGGACAGCGAGGTGTGAGACGTAGAAGTAGACGATGAAGGCCGAGAAGGTCTGCGCCATCAGTTGGGTCGGGAACCCGGATGCCCCGAATGCGATCGTCTGCGCCCTGGTCGGCGCCGCATCCAGCCGTCGATCGCGCAGGCGTTCGCCCAGAACCGTCATCGCGCGGACGACCGCTGCAGGTCGCGCAGGTCACGCCAGCCGATGCGCACGAGAGCCTCGTCCTCGATGGCCTGCAGCACGGCGGGGTCGGTGAGCAGACGCAGCTCGTACCCACGCTTCGCCGCGCTGAAGTCGACCGCGGCCCGGAGCTCGTCGTCGTCGATCATCGGGTGCAGGTAGATCTCGGTGACGCCGGCAGGAACAGCGCGCAGCAACGCGATGAAGCCGTCGCGCACCTGCTCGTAGGTCTCCTCGTCGGGCTCGCCCTCGCGGAGGAGCTCGAAGGGATGCGACCAGAGCCGATCGATGATCTCGATGCCGCTGGCGTCCGCTGCGGCCGCCGCGTCGTCGAGCTTGGCCTGCAACGCGGCATCGTCCCCCACCCCGTCCATCGTCCGCGGCAGCCGGAACGGGAGGCCGTTGCGGGCGGCGAGCTCGAACACCGGGCGCAGGAAGTCGTGGCCGGTGACGAGGCCGTAGACCGAGCCCATGTGGTTGTCGAGGTGCGTCACGTCGACCCCGGCGTCGAGCGCGGCCTGCAGCTGGGCGGCGAGCTCGGCGGCGACATCGTCGTCGGTCGCATCCCGCTCGACGGTCGCGACATCAGCGGGGAAGAAACCGTCGGCGTCGACGAGGCTCGTTCCCGTGCCGGTCAATGGGCGCCAGCGGTAGCGTCTCCACTCGCTGGTGAGCACCAGGTGCACGCCGACGTCGAGATCGGTGCGGGAAGCCGCGAAGGCCAGTGCTTCGGGCGACCACGAGCACGGGACCATCACGGTCGTCGAGTCGATGTGCCCGGTCGTGAGCAGCTCGACGATCGCGGTGTTCGCCGCATGGCACATGCCGAAGTCGTCGGCGTTGAGGATGATCGCCCTGGCGCCGGGTGCGAGGCCGAGGCGGTCGGCGAGATCGGAGGGAGCGGTCATCAGAGGTCCTGTCGGGTAGGGACGGGCGATCGGGGGCGACGATCGGGGTGCTCAGCGGCCGGGCTTCGGCGTCGGCGTCAGGATGCGGGTGAAGAGCATGCTGCGGAGGGCGGATGCCGCTTCGTCGACGGCGCCGACCAGCGGGGCTTCCGGGCCGAACGAGGAGACCAGGAACCGCAGCGGCAGCTGGGCGGCATACTCGTCTGCGACGCGCTGGACCGCGTCGACCAGCACGGGATGGGCTGCCGTGCCGCTGAGGATGAACGCCTCCGGGTCCAGCACCAGGCCGATGCTGCCGGCCACGAGGACGATGCGCTTGCCGATCTCGGCGACGACCCGGATCGCGGCTTCGTCACCGCGACCGGCGGCTTCGAGATGGTCCTCCAACGTGGCCTCGGCGTCTCGCCCTGCCCCGAGTGCGAGATCTCCGACCACGGCGTCGCTCACGATGGGCGCCCCGATCGGGAGCGGAGTCTGCGGCAGGTACATGACCTCGCCCGCGACACCGGAGAATCCGCGGTGCAGTGCGCCGTCGATCACGATGCCGGCACCGAGCCCGTCGTCGAGGAGCAGCAGCGCGAAACTGGCGAGGTCGCCGCCCACGCGCGCCGTGAGTTCGGCGAGGGCGGCGAGGTTGACGTCGTTCTCGATGCGTACCGGGCAGCCGAGCGATGCGGTCAGCGCAGCGCGGAAGGCGCCGCCGTCCGGACCGAGATCGTCGCGGATGCCGCCGTCGGCGGTGACGATCCCGGGGATGCCGACGACGGCGAGGTGGATCGCCCCCTTGGCCGCCTTCACCGACCCTCGGCAACGGTCGACGAGGGCGACGATTTGCTCGACGCGGTCCTCCTGGATGGGCAGCACGGCGTGCTCCTCGGCGTGCACGACTCCGCGGGCGTCGACGAGCACCACGTGCGCGGCGTGGTGGTCGATGTGCACGGCGGCGGCGAACCCGAGCCGCGGATGCAGGGTCACGCGACCGGCGGCAGGCCCGCGCGTCTCGCGGTCGATGCCTGCCGAGGCGACGGCGCCCGCTGCCTCGAGCATCCGCAGCACCTGGGTGACGGCCGTGCGGGACAGCCCCGTCGCCGACATCAGCTCCGCGCGGGTCTGCGGACCGCTGCGCGCGAGCGCCTCCAGGATCGCGCGACCGTTGAGCGTGCGTAGCAGGCCCTGCGGTCCCGCGAGTGGTCTGGACATGTGTTCCGGCGTCTACCTCTCGATTCACGGACGGCCCCAGAAACGGGGCCCGGCGCAATGCCCGCAAGCATGCCACATCGTGTCGCACAGGTCGACAGTTCGCGCCGAGCCCGGTCGTGGCCGCTCATGCTCTGAGCGCAGTCGAGCGGCGGGCCGCAGGTGCGGGTAGTGGTGTCGGGGGTCGTGGGGTGCGCCAGCGTCTGGCGGGGTCCCACCAGGCGGGTCCGCGGACGTGGGGTGTGCCGTGGCGCATGCGGATCTCCCAGCCGGAGGTGTCGAGGGTTCTGTGGTGGTGCCAGCAGAGGGCGACGCCGTTGTCGGTGTGGGTGGG
>NZ_JBLVOH010000016.1:7029-10414 GCF_053543675.1 Microbacterium umsixpiens | reverse complement strand
CGCGCACCTGCACGACTCGGTGCTGCAGACGCTCGCGCTGATCCAGAACAGGGCCGGTGCCTCCAGTGAGGCCGCGCGTCTCGCCAGAGCGCAGGAGCGCGAGCTGCGGGCGTGGCTGTACGACGGTGACGCCCCGGCCGACAGCGACCTGCCGACGGATCTGCGTGACTACGCCGGAGCGCTCGAACTCGACTACCCGGTGCGCATCGACGTGGTCTCGGCCGGCCTCTCCGCCGAGCGCGCGAGTGGGGAGCTCGCGGCCGCGGCCAGAGAGGCGATCCTGAACGCGGCTCGTCACGCCGGTGGCGAGATCTCGGTGTACATCGAGGGCAGCGCGACCGGCGTCGACGTGTTCATCCGCGACCGCGGTGCCGGGTTCTCCCTCGACGACGTGCCCAGCGACCGCCTCGGGGTGCGGGAGTCGATCATCGGCCGGATGCGTCGCGCCGGCGGCTCGGGCGGGGTCCGCAGCGACGAGAACGGCACCGAGGTGCATCTGAGCATCACGTCCCGGGAGGAGAACCGTGGCTGACAGCATCCGCGTCGTGATCGTCGACGACCACTCGATCTTCCGCTCCGGTCTGCGGGCCGACCTCGATGCCAGTGTCGATGTGGTCGGGGAGGCTGCCGACGTGCCGTCCGCCCTCGCGGTGATCGGCGCGACGCAGCCCGATGTGGTGCTGCTCGACGTGCACCTGCCGGGCGGCCCCGGCGACGCCGCGCCCGGGGGGGAGGCCGTGATCCGCGGCTCGGCGCCGACGGCGGCCCGGTTCCTCGCGCTGAGCGTGTCGGATGCGGCGGCCGATGTGGTGCGGGTGATCCGCGCCGGCGCGCGCGGCTACATCACCAAGGGATCGTCCGGCATCGAGGTCAGCAAGGCCGTTCATGCCGTGGCCGACGGTGACGCGGTGTTCTCGCCGCGGCTCGCCGGCTTCGTGCTCGACGCGTTCGGGGCCGTCGCGGGGGAGACAGCGACTGCGACGGATGAGCTCGACCGGCTCTCGGCGCGCGAGCAGGAGGTCATGCGTCTGATCGCCCGCGGCTACGCCTACAAGGAGGTCGCGTCGGAGCTGTTCATCTCGATCAAGACGGTCGAGACGCACGTGTCGTCCGTGCTGCGCAAGCTGCAGCTCTCGTCGCGGCACGAACTCACCGCCTGGGCATCCGAGCGGCGACTGCTGTAGTCAGGCCACGCGACGCGTGACGCGCTCAGGTCGAGCGCGGGGCGTCAGGCTGCGAGCCAGAGGCCCTTCTGGTCCGTCGCGATGGTGAGGCCGGCGGCGACCGTCTCGTCGTCGCCGATCCTGGCGCCGCGGACGATGCGCGCTCCGGCGCCGACGTCGGTGCGGACACCCACGTACGCGTGGTCCCCGATCGCGGCTCCCTGACCGATGTGCGCGTGCGCATCGACGAAAGCTCCCTCACCGACCACGGCGTCTTCGTCGATCCAGGCGCCGCGGGCGATGGTCGCCCCGGCGCCGACGCGCGCGCCCGGTTCGATATAGGCACCCGCCTCGATGTGCGCCTTCGGATGCACCTTCGCGCCATGCGCGACGAGACCTCGACCGTTCGCGTGCTTGCGGTACCGCAGCGTCGCGCCCTGGTCGTTCTCGATGTCGACGTAGTTCTTACCCACGATTCCTCCCGTGCTCCGGAGTTCTCCGGATATATCAACAACCACGGCACGGGCGGATTCATTCCCGCGGATGGATGTAGGGAGCGCGGTGGGTTTCGGTTCGCTAGTCGACGCGGGTCGCCGCGGAACCGATAGTCTTCGCGAGATCCGCAGCGCGGCTCCACATCGGCCAATGCCCGGTCGGGAGATCGATGACCTCGAGGTCATCGAGGGCGTCGACCTCGGCGAACATGGGATGCCCCGCGCGGGCGAGTTCCAGAAGCTGTGCGCTGGGGATGGAGCAGCAGACGAGGGTGGTGGGGACTCGGCGGCGCGCCTCGTTCGTGAGTTCCACGGGCTGCCGGAGCACCGGCCCGGGCTCGGGGACGGCTCGGGCACGGAAGCGCTCGAGCATCTCGGGGCTCAGACCCTCGAGGCTGGCCTGCTCTCCGAGGACCTCGAAGGGCGGCAGAGGCAGCTCCGCCACCGTGTCGGGGAGCTCCGGGGCGAAGACGCTTCCCGGTGCGACGGGTCCGGAGTCGACCCAGATGATCCGACGGACGCGCTCGGGATGCCGGTCGAGGACGATGCTGAGCGGAGCGTTGGCCCCGCTGTGACCCACGAGCACCACGGGGTTCTCCACCGAGGCGTCGGCGCGGGCCATGGCCTCTTCGATCGCCGCGGCCTGATCGTCGAGGGTCCGGGACGATCGTTCGGGATCGTGCGCGTCGAGGCCGGGGAGTGTCATCGCGACGGCGTTCTGCCCGTCGGCCGTCAGCCCTTCCTGCACCTCGTCCCAGGCCCAGGCGCCGAGCCAGTGGCCCGCGATCAGGATGATGGTCGGATTCCTTGTTTCTGTCGTCATGTCTCGATGCTCGCAGCAGCTCCGGACAGGTGTATGGCACTATTTCTGTCATGAATTCAACGAGGTGCCGGCGGTGAAGCGGACTGAGCGGCTCCATGCCCTGACGGAGATGCTGCGCCGCAACGGCACGCGGGGATGCAGCGCGGATCGGCTCGCCGCCGAGTTCGAGGTGTCCGTCCGCACCGTGAAGCGCGACCTCGCCGCGCTGGCGAGCAGCGGCGCCGCGGTGTGGTCGCGCCCGGGACCCGGTGGTGGCTACGGGTTGGCATCGAGCGCCTCCCTGCCGCCCATCACGCTCTCGCCGGCGCAGGCCGTGGCGCTCCTGGCGGCCGTCTCGGCGGCGTCCGACGCCCCCTACGCCGACCTGGCATCGGCCGGGGTGCAGAAGATCATGGACGTGCTCGATCCCCGCACGCGGGAGAGGGCCGCCGACCTGGGGCGTCGAGTGTGGGTCGACGGATCGCCCCCTTCCTCCCGCGCCGTCCGCTCGGTGATCGAGGAGGCGATGGCCGAGCAGCGGACGATCAGGATCCGGTACACCTCCCTCGCCGGTGCCACGACCGCGCGTGAGATCGAGCCCGTGATGTTCGCCTCCGCGAACGGCCGGTGGTACCTGGTCGGATGGTGTCTGCTGCGCGACGCGATGCGCTGGTTCGTCGTGTCGCGAATCGAGCAGGCTCGCATGACGAACACGGCCTGCAGCGGTCACACCGTGCAGGAGGTCGGGACCCCGCCGGTGAACGCCCGGCCGGTGCATGTCGGCGGTTGAACGACTCGCGCCGTTCCTGCCCGATACTCAGTGCTGGCAGACCGGACACCAGAACGTGACGCGCTCGCGGGTCGGGTCGGCGCCCTGCTCGCCGCGCCGGATGAGGGTTCCGCAGCGGCGGCACGGGCGCCCGGCG
>NZ_JBLVOH010000016.1:0-7009 GCF_053543675.1 Microbacterium umsixpiens | reverse complement strand
CCCCCCCGGCGCGGCCGTAGACCCAGGTGCCCTGGCCCGGACGGTCGATGCCCGTGAAGGTGCGGTTGCGGCGGTCGCGGTTGACCCGGATGGTGCGCACACCGAGGTCGAGGAGGGCGGCCACATCCACCTCGGGTGTCGGTCGCGTCGGCCGGATTCCGCGCAGGAACAGGAGTTCTGCGGCGTATTCGTTGCCGAACCCTGCGACGTTGCGCTGATCGAGGAGGGCGACGTGGATGCTGCGGGTGTCGGCTCCGAGTCGTCGGAGGGCTTCAGCCGCATCCCAGTCGTGCGCGAGCGGATCGGGGCCCAGGTAGCCGACGAGCTGGTCCTCGTCACGAGTGGGCACGACCTCGACCTCGGCGATGTCGACCCCGACGGCATCACGCTCGGAGGTGCCGACGATCGCACGTACCTTGAAGGCCGGATGCCGCCACTTCTCGCCAGGGCGGTAGACGAACCACGCGCCGTCCATGCGCAGATGCGAATGCAGGGTGCTGTCGCCGATGCGCATGAGCAGATGCTTGCCGCGGGGAACGACGCCGTGCACAGGCTGCCCGGTCAGGTCGAGCGTCGCGAATCGGGGGACACGGAGGTCGAAACGGGTGACCTCGCCGCCTGCCAGTGCCTCGTCGAGGCGCCGCGCGGTGCGGAAGACGGTGTCGCCCTCGGGCATCAGGAAGCTCCCGGCCCTGTCCCGAGATGCGGCGGCGGCGGAAGCGGTGACGATACGGCGTTCGGTGCAGGCGGCGGAGGTGTCATCGTCGTTCCGGAGGCCGCCGCCGTGGTGCTCGTGCGGGCGAGCATGTCGCGGGCGAGCATCGTGCTGCCGGCGACGGCGACCGGCATGATCGCGACCGCGCCGCCGGGGATCAGGAAGCAGAGTTGTGTGGCGACGCCGAAGCCGAGCACCCGTGCGCGGCTGCCCGAGAACAGCGCGGCGCGATCGAGGGGGCTCAGATCGCGCGCATCGAAGGCGCGGCCGGTGAGCTCGCGCGCCAGCAGTCGGCCGGTCAGGACGACGCCGGCGACAGCGCCCAGGAAGCCGCCGACGCCCGGGATGAGGCCGATGAGAAGCACGGAGAGGGCGATGAGGATGCCGAGGAGGACCAGTCGCAGTCCCTCGCCGAGCGTGGTCCAGAAGCTGCCGCCGTCGGCGGGCGGGGGCGAGCCGAGGTCGACCTCGACCGCGTGCCAGATGCGCTGATAGAAGGGGTCGCCGATGGTCAGGGTCAGTGCGCTGAAGATCACGCTCGCGAGAGCCAGGGCGGCAGCGACGACGACGAGGCTAACTGCCGCGCGCAGCAGACCGCGCCACGGCTCGATCCATCCGTCGGCGAACGGGGTGAGCCACGTGGATAGCGACGGCATGCCGATGACCAGCGGCACGAGCAGGGCGGCGAGCACGATGACGGCGATGATCGCCGGGATCAGGCCGAGCACCATGAGACCCGGTCGCGTGCGCCAGAGCCCGAATCCGCGCAGCAGGGTGCGGATGCCGGCGGCGAACTCTCGGATCATGGCTTCCAGCGTAGGTGGGTCAGTAGTGGTAGCGGGCCTGCAGGATGATGACCTGATGGTCGTTGGCGGTGTAGACCAGTCGGTTCGTCTCATCGATGCGCCGAGACCAGACTCCGGCCAGAGCGTGCTTCAGCGGTTCCGGCTTGCCGATCCCCTCGAAGGGGTCGTCGCGCAGGACGTCAGTCAGGAGGAGGTTGATCCGCTTCAGAGTCCGACGATCCTCGGTCTGCCAATGGAGATAGTCCCCCCACCCCTGCGACGTCCAGACCAGTACTCGCGAGGTCATGCCTCGTCGAGTGGATGTTCTGCGACATCGCCCGCCTGTGCGGCGGCGAGAGCGACGAGCAGCCGGTTCGCATTCGCGGGGGAGCGCAGAAGATGGCTGGTCTCGATCAGGGAGTCGTACTCGGACTTCGACATGAGGACGGCGGCGCCTCGGCGGGAGACGATCTCGATCTCGGAATGATCGAGGTTGACGCGCTCGATCAGGCCGAAGAGGTCGCGGCGCGCTTCGCTCGTGGTGATGGCCATGTGCATCCCTTCTGGTACCACTTATGGTACCACTCTGGATGGTTCAGACGACCTTGCGGAGGGTGTAGCCCCGCGGGGTGGCCACGAAGCCCGCCTCCTGCAGGGCGAGTGCGAGGTCGGTGCCGTAGACGCCTTCGCCGTTGATCTTCTCGACGGTCAGGGTGTCGAGTCGGCGGGCGCGTGCGGTGGCCGCGAGATCGGATGCGGCGGCGCGGAGCACTTCGCCGTCATCACTGAACGACAGCACGGTGCGGCCGCCGCGTTCGAGGGAGAGCACGAGGACGCCGTCGATCAGCACGACCAGGCCGCCCGCTTTGCGGCCCGGGCGATGCGAGACTCCGTCGAGCTTGGGCCAGCCGAGGGCCGCGCCATAGGGGTTCGCGGGATCGGTGGCCGCGAGGGTCACGGCCTTGCGTGGCGGTGGATCGGCGAGCCCGGCGTAGGTGCGGAGTCGGTCGACCGTGCCCGAGGCGGCGAACTGTGCGGCGCCGAGCTTCTCGATCACGTAGCCGCGACGGCAGTGGCCCGCCTCTTCGAAACCGGCGAGCACGCGATAGGCCTGGGCGAAGCCACCGGGAACGCCCTCGGCCTGCACGGCGCCGCGGGTGACGACGCCGTAGCGGTCGAGCAGGAGGCCCGCGGTGACGGTGGCGCGGCGGGCGGCATCCGTCTCGAGTGCGGGCAGCAGGGACCAGCGCCCGCCGATCGACGTCGGCCGAGGCGCAGGGGAACCCGTGAAGGACACCCCACGGTAGGTGCGAGCGCGGGGAGCCCGGCGCTTGACCTTGTGTGCCTGCGAACCGCCGGCGAGGAGTGAGCGGATGGGGCCGAACGTGTCGTTCGTGACGTAGCCCGACCACGTCAGCGACCACAGCGCCTCGAGCACGGACTGCTCGTTCTCGGCCGCCGCCATGTCTTTCAGCTGCGCCGCGAAGTACGCGCCGCCGACGTCGAGCGCGATGAGGATCCGAGACTCCAACGAGTCGGAAGCGATCTCGGCGTCGCGCTCCGGCAGCGTGAACGGCGCAAGGTCGACCGGATGCAGCGACACCCAGCCGTCGCGCCCCGGGAGGGTGCCGTGACCGGACCAGATGACCTCGCCCGCCGCCGTGAGCTCGTCGAGCATCGCAGGGGAGTAGTCGCGCACACGAGAGGGGAGGACCAGCGATTCCCACGCGCTCGCGGGGATCGGCACGCCGGCGAACTGCTCGATCACGCTCAGCACACCGTCGACGCCCTCCAGCGGCCGACCCACGTGCTGCCAGTCGGGCAGGAAGCGGGCATACGCCTCGGGGGAGACCGGCTCCACCGACCCGCGGATGGCCGCGAGCGAGCGCATCCGCAGGCGTCGCAGCACCTCGCTATCGCACCACTCGATCGCGTCGCCGCTGCCGGCGGCCTCGGGCAGGAAGTAGCCGCTCGTGAGTCGGCCGGCGTTCTCCAGCCGCTGCAGGGTGTGGCGGGCCACCGCGGCTCCGAGTCCGAACCGGGTGGCGACGGCATCCGTCGTGAAGGGGCCGTGCGTCCGGGCGTGCCGGGCGACAAGGTCTCCCAGCGGGTCGGCCAGCGGTTCGAGGAACGCCACCGGGATGCCCGTCGGGAGAGCGACCCCGAGCGCATCGCGCAGTCGGCCCGCGTCTTCGATCGCGGCCACCCGGCTCACGCCGCCGATCGTCACCGGAATCGCGCGCCGGGCGGTGATCAGGTCGTTCAGCAGTGCGGCGGCAGTCTCGGTGTCGACGGACTCGGCCTCCGCTTCGAGCACACTCGCGGGGTCGAGGCGAGCCGCGACCTCTTCCGCGTCGAGCGGTCCGAGCATCCGCAGCAGGTCGGCGACGCCTTCGAGCCCGCGGGCGCGGCGGTCCGGATCGAGTCGCTGCGCCTCCCGCTCGAACTGGGCGATCACCTCGGGGTCGAGCAGCTCGCGCAGCTCGACGGTTCCCAGCAGCTCGCCCAGAAGCGCGGGGTCGACCGAGAGCGCGGCGGCCCGACGCTCGGCGAGCGGCGAGTCGCCCTCGTACATGAAGGCGCCCACGTAGCCGAACAGCAGGTCGCGGGCATACGGCGAGGGCTG
Organism: Microbacterium umsixpiens; assembly: GCF_053543675.1. Lineage (NCBI taxonomy): Bacteria > Bacillati > Actinomycetota > Actinomycetes > Micrococcales > Microbacteriaceae > Microbacterium > Microbacterium umsixpiens. The sequence goes on along the minus strand of NZ_JBLVOH010000016.1, from coordinate 2,883 downwards.
GCCGGGTTCGGTCTCGACGAGGCGGATCCGGCGATCGGCGATGGAGGTCGCGAGCTTGCGCAGCGAGGGCAGGTCGTAGACGTCTTGCAGCACCTCGCGCAGCGTCTCGAGGATCACCGGGAAGGTCGGATGCCGCCGCGCCACCTCGAGCAGCTGCGCCGACCTCTGCCGCTGCTGCCAGAGCGGCGTGCGCTTGTTCGGGTTCATGCGGGGCATGAGCAGCGCCCGCGCCGCGCACTCGCGGAACCGCGAGGCGAACAGCGCGGAGCCGCCCACCTCCTCGGTGACCAGGTGCTCCAGCTCGTCGGGCTCGAACACGAACAGCTCGGCTCCGGGCGGCTCGGCTTCGGCATCGGGGATGCGCACGATGATGCCGTCGTCGCTCGCGACCGCCGACCCTTCGACACCGAGGCGCTCACGGACCCGGGCGTTGATCGCCAGCGCCCACGGCGCGTGCACCTTCATGCCGTACGGGGAATGCAGGATGACCCGCCAGTCGCCGACCTCGTCGCGGCCGCGCTCCACGGTGAGCGTGCGGTCGGTGGGGAGGGTGCCCGTCGCCTCGCGCTGCTCGGTCAGGTGCGCCAGGAGGTTCGCCCGCGCTTGCTCGTCGAGCCCGGCGTCGATCAGTCGCTGGGCCGCCTTCTCGGGGGTCGCCGCCGACACCTCCCGGGAGAACGCTCCGAGCGCCTCGCCGAGCTCGAAGGGGCGACCGATGCCGTCGCCGTGCCAGAACGGCACCTTGCCGGGTTGGCCGTAGGCGGGGATCACGTTGACACGGTCATGGGTGATCTCGGCGATGCGCCAGCTGGTGGTGCCGAGCGTGAACACGTCGCCCACGCGCGACTCGTAGACCATCTCCTCGTCGAGCTCGCCCACGCGCGCGCCGGTCGTCTCGCCGGCCACGAAGACCCCGAACAGGCCGCGATCCGGGATGGTCCCGCCGCTGGTCACGGCGATGCGCTGCGCTCCAGGCCGCCCGGTGAGCGTGCCCGCGTCGCGGTCCCACACGAGCCGCGGCCGCAGCTCGGCGAACTCGTCGGAGGGGAAGCGTCCGGCCAGCAGGTCGAGCGTCGCTTCGTAGGCCGAGCGGGGGAGAGACTGGAACGGCGCGGAACGACGGACCGTCTCGAACCACTCCTCGACGCTGATGGCACCGAGGGCGCTCGCGGCGACCGTCTGCTGCGCGAGGATGTCGAGCGGATTGCGCGGCACCTGGATCGCCTCAATCTTGCCTGCCAGCATCCGCTCGGTGACGATCGCGGTGTGCAGCACGTCGCCGCGGTGCTTCGGGAAGAGGGCGGCACGGCTGATCTCGCCCACCTGGTGCCCGGCCCGACCAACGCGCTGCAGCCCGGAGGCCGCAGACGGCGGGGCCTCGACCTGGATCACCAGGTCGACCGCGCCCATGTCGATGCCGAGTTCGAGACTGCTCGTCGCCACGACACAGCGCAGCACGCCGGACTTGAGTTCTTCTTCGACCTGGGCGCGCTGCTCTTTCGACACCGAGCCGTGGTGCGCCTTGGCGAGCACGGGATCGGCGCCCGCGGTCGCCCCGGCCTGCGCCATCATCGCGGCAGGCACCGTCGCGGCCGGAAGCTCGACCCCGATCCGCTCGGAGTAGATCTCGTTCAGACGGCCGGTGAGGCGCTCGGCGAGCCGACGGGAGTTGGCGAACACGATCGTGGAGTTGTTCTGCAGGATGCGGTCGACGATCGCCTCTTCGACGTGCGGCCAGACCGACCCGGTGACCTCGCTGTACTCGGCATCCGCTGCTTCACCTGGCACGCCGGGCGGCGGGGGCGGGTTGGTCATGTCGTCCATCGGGACGACCACCCCGAGCTCGAAGGTCTTCGATGCCGGCGGGGCCACGATCTCGACCGGGGCCGAACCGCCGAGGAATCGCGCCACCTCGTCGATAGGGCGGACCGTGGCCGACAGGCCGATCCGCTGTGCGGGGGTCTCGATGCCGTTGAGTCGGCGCAGCGCGTCGAGGCGCTCCAGGCTCACGGCGAGGTGCGCTCCGCGCTTGGTGGCGGCGACCGCGTGCACCTCGTCGATGATCACGGTGTGCACCCCGCGCAGAGTCTCGCCCGCGCGGCTCGTGAGCATGAGATACAGCGACTCGGGCGTCGTGATGAGGATGTCGGGCGGATCGGAGACCAGCTTGCGGCGGTCGCTCGACGTCGTGTCGCCCGAGCGCACGCCGACCGTCACCGCGGGGGCGGGCACTCCGAGCCGCCGGGCCGACTGTCCGATGCCGATGAGCGGGGACCGCAGATTGCGCTCGACGTCGACGCCGAGGGCCTTCAGCGGGGAGATGTAGAGGATGCGGGTGCGCGGCTCACCCTTCGCGGGCGGGGCGGTCTCGCTCATGCGCTCGCGGAACACGCTGTCGATCGCCCAGAGGAACGCCGACAGCGTCTTGCCGGAACCGGTCGGAGCGACCACGAGCGCGTGCTTGCCCGCCGAGATCGCGTCCCAGGCACCCGCCTGCGCGGGAGTGGGCGCGGGGAAAGCCCCCCGGAACCAGTCCTGCGTGGCGGGGGTGAAGCGTTCGAGCACGTCGCTCATCCCTCCATCTTCGTCGAGGCCGGGGACATCGGGGTCGCCACACCCGCACGACGACACCACGCCGGCACGAGCGGCCGGGGGGATCCGATCGTGCAGGCGTGATCGCGTCGTGCAGGTGCGCCGCGCGTCACGACCCCAGCGAGACCTCCTGCAGAGCCCCCTCGCCGTCGATCTCGAGCGTCAGATCGAGCTCGAGTCGGCGCAGGAACGCGTCGTCATGGCTGACGACGAGCACCGCGCCCCGGTAGGCGCGCAGCGCCTCGACCAGCTGATCGACCGTGTCGACGTCGAGGTTGTTGGTCGGCTCGT
>NZ_JBLVOH010000015.1:14857-16437 GCF_053543675.1 Microbacterium umsixpiens | reverse complement strand
GGCGGAGTGGTCGGCGGAGCCGCCGGAGGTGCCGGCGGGGTGGTGGGCGGCACCGGCGGGACGGGCGCACCCGTGGCCGGAGCAGCAGGTCCTGCAGGCGGAGCGTAGCCGGGCTGAGCGGGCGGGGCGTAGCCCTGCGGTGCCGGAGGGGCGTACCCCTGCGGTGCGCCGTATCCGGGAGCAGCGGCGGCGGGCTTGGGCTGAACCGGGATGCCCTGCCACACCGTGTTGTCACCGAGGAATCCGTTGTTCGCCCAGGGCGCGGGAACGATGTTCGGGTTCCAGCGCGACTTGTCGAAAGCGTTGATGCCGAGCCAGATCAAGGCACCGATACCGGGGATCAGGCCCAGGAGGATCCAGACGGCATCCTTCTGCAGCTTGAGACCCACGCGCCAGGCGACGATCACGATGACCGCGACATAGGCGATCCACGAGATGTAGTTCAGGATCGGAATGATGTTGATCACGATGGCGCCGAGCATCACCCACGGCGACACATCGCCGAGCTTCGCGAGGATCATGGCGTTGTAGACGGGCACCCACGCTCGCCACTTACCCTCGACTCCGGCCTTCTCGAAGATCTTCATCAGGAACAGCGACGAGAGGACGTACCCCGCTATCGCGAAGATGAAGCCGAAGACGATCAGGATGCCGAAAACGGCCAACGAGCCTGTGTCGTAATAGTCGTACATGGTCCCCTCCGGATCCAATATTCGGCACGGGTCGCGCCGCGTGACAACCATAGCGGGGAGACCACAGGCGAGCAAAGACCCACGCGGAAGCGGTCATGCGCGGACTTGCGCGGTCACTCGTGGACGACGAGCTCCAGAACACCCGGTTGCTCCGTGTCACGCAGCACGACGCCTCGGCTCTCGGCCCAGCGCCGGAGGGAGCGGAGGGAAGCCACACGGGGCCGATCCTCGGCGAGAGCACGCACGAGCAACCCCTTGGACTTCTTGTTGAAGTGGTTCAGCGCCCGGCCGTGCTCAGTGACGACGCGGACATAGGCGGAGGGCACAGTGTCGGGCACAGGCCCCAGCGCCACATACGCCTCACTGCGCAGATCGAGCACGAAGGACGGTGACGCCTCCGCGATCGCCGCTGACGTGGCCTCCGCCCAGTGCTTCCGCAACGCAGGGAAGCGCGGCAGCGAAGTCCCGGCGGCCAGGCGATAGGTCGGCACCGCGTCCAGCGCACCGACGGGACCGAGAGGTGCACTGTGGATCCAGACGTGCTCCCCCAGCCACCGACGCGATGTTGCGGAGAGACCGCGTGCATCGAGCGCATCGAAGAGCACGCCCGTGTATCGATCGATCGCGGGCATCGTGGGCGCCGTCCGCAGCCGCCGGTTGTGCGCGATCTCGCCCATCTGGCGCTCGCTCAACTTGAGCACGCGTCGCGAGACCTCTTCGTCGGCTGCGAGGTCGACGAGGGCATCCAGCACGGCGGATCGATGCGCACTCAGCGACGGCAGCGAGAGGGAGGCGATGTCGAGCGGGACATCATGACCGCCCTCGCGCTTCGTCTCCGACGGCGGAAGCAGGATCTTCATGGAACCTCGGTGAATGCAGACGCGTGGG
>NZ_JBLVOH010000015.1:9631-14834 GCF_053543675.1 Microbacterium umsixpiens | reverse complement strand
CCCTCGAAACGGAAATGCTAGGCGATGAGAGCCGCGTTGCCGGCCACGATCGTCAGGGTGTCGCCCTCCATGGAGAGGAACCCGTCCTGCGCGTTGGCCAGCACCTTCGTGCCATCCGACTGCGTGATGCGGACCTGGCCCTCAGCGAGGATGGCCAGCACCGGCTCATGGCCGGTCATGAAGCCGATCTCGCCCTCGACGGTCTTGGCGACCACGAGGCTCGCTTCTCCCGTCCAGACCTCCGCATCCGCGGAGACGAGGCTGACGTGGAGCGCCATGGTCAGCCGTTCTCCTTCTGGATCTTCGCCCACTGCTCTTCGACGTCGGAGATGCCACCGACGTTGAAGAAGGCCTGCTCGGCGACGTGGTCGAAGTCACCGCGCGTGATCGCATCGAAGGACTCGATGGTCTCCTTGAGCGGGACGGTCGAACCCTCGACACCGGTGAACTTCTTCGCCATGTAGGTGTTCTGCGAGAGGAACTGCTGGATGCGACGTGCACGCGACACGACGATCTTGTCTTCCTCGGAGAGCTCGTCGACACCGAGGATGGCGATGATCTCCTGCAGTTCCTTGTTCTTCTGGAGGATCTGCTTGACCGTCGTGGCGACGCGGTAGTGGTCCTCGCCCAGGTAGCGGGGGTCCATGATGCGCGACGTCGAGGTCAGCGGGTCGATGGCCGGGTACAGACCCTTCGAGGCGATCTCACGAGAGAGCTCGGTCGTCGCGTCGAGGTGGGCGAACGTCGTCGCCGGAGCCGGGTCGGTGTAGTCATCGGCCGGCACGTAGATCGCCTGCAGCGAGGTGATCGAGTGACCACGCGTCGAGGTGATGCGCTCCTGGAGCACACCCATCTCGTCGGCGAGGTTCGGCTGGTAACCCACGGCGGAAGGCATGCGACCCAGCAGCGTGGAGACCTCGGAACCGGCCTGCGTGAAGCGGAAGATGTTGTCGATGAAGAGCAGCACATCCTGCTTCTGCACGTCACGGAAGTACTCCGCCATCGTCAGGGCCGACAGGGCGACGCGCAGACGCGTTCCCGGCGGCTCGTCCATCTGGCCGAACACCAGGGCGGTCTTGTCGAAGACGCCCGCCTCTTCCATCTCGTGGATGAGGTCGTTGCCCTCACGGGTGCGCTCACCGACACCGGCGAACACAGACACACCACCGTGGTCCTGCGCGACGCGCTGGATCATCTCCTGGATGAGGACGGTCTTGCCGACACCGGCACCACCGAACAGGCCGATCTTTCCACCCAGCACGTACGGGGTGAGGAGGTCGATCGACTTGATGCCGGTCTCGAACATCTGAGTCTTGGACTCGAGCTGGTCGAAGTTCGGCGCCTTGCGGTGGATGGGCCAGCGCTCGGTGACCTCGATCGTCTCACCGGGCTCGAGGTTGAGCACCTCGCCGATGACGTTGAACACCTTGCCCTTGGTCACGTCGCCGACGGGGACCGAGATGGCCTCACCGGTGTCGCGGACCTCCTGACCGCGGACGATGCCGTCGGTCGGGTTCAGAGCGATGGCGCGGACGAGGTCGTCGCCGAGGTGCTGTGCGACCTCGAGCGTGATCTCGGTGGACTCTTCGCCCATCGCGATCGTGGTCTTCAGCGCGTTGTAGATGTCGGGGATCGAGTCATGAGGGAACTCGATGTCGACAACCGGACCGTTGACGCGTGCGACGCGCCCGACGACCGCGGTCGCCGGCTGGTCAGCCGGAGCGGTGAGGGTCATTTTCGTCTCTTTCCTGATGGTCTATTTGCTCGAGAGGGCGTCGGCGCCGCCGACGATCTCGGCGATCTGCTGCGTGATCTCCGCCTGGCGCGCGTTGTTGCGCAGGCGGGTGTAGTCGGTGATGAGCTTGTCGGCGTTGTCGCTGGCCGACTTCATCGCCTTCTGCGTCGCGGCCTGCTTGGCAGCAGACGACTGCAGGAGAGCGTTGAAGACGCGGCTCTGGATGTACACCGGCAGGATCGCATCGAGAACGGTCTCGGCATCCGGCTCGAACTCGTACAGCGGGTAAACGGTGTTACCTGCTTCCGACTCATCGGCTTCCGTGATCTCCAGCGGGAGCAGACGCACGGACTCGGGCGACTGCGTCATCATGCTGACGAAACGGTTGTACACGAGGTGGATCTCGTCGACGCCGCCGTCCTGTCCCCCGCGGGAGAAGGAATCGAGCAGCGTCGCGGAGATCTCCTCCGCGGTGTGGAACGACGGGGTATCGGTGTCGCCGGTCCACTCCGCAGCGGCAGCGAGGCGTCGGAACTGGAAGTATCCGACGGCCTTGCGACCGATGAGGTAGAAGACCGGCTCCTTGCCCTGCTCGCGCAGGAGCTCCGCCACCTCGAGACCCTCACGGAGGATCTGCGAGTTGAAGGCTCCGGCGAGACCGCGGTCCGACGAGAAGATCACGACCGCGGAGCGGGTGATGTTCACGGACTCGCGGGTCAGCGGGTGATCCACGTTCGAGTGCGTCGCGACGGCAGACACGGCCCTCGTCACGGCTCGCGCGAAGGGTGTGGACGCCTTGACGCGTGCCATCGCCTTCTGGATGCGCGAAGCCGCGATGAGTTCCATCGCCTTCGTGATCTTCTTGGTCGTCTGAGCAGAAGAGATCTTCTGCTTGTAGACCCTGAGTTGAGCGCCCATATGTCAGTACCTCACGCGGTTACGCGCGACGACCCTTGACGATCTTCTCCTGGTTGACGTCCTCAGCCTCGGCTGCAGTGTGCTCCTCGTGGCCGGGAGCGCCGATGCTGGCGCCCTTGCCACCCTGGAACTCCAGGATGAAGGCATCCGTCTGCTTCTCGAGCTCGGCGACCGTGGCGTCATCGAGGACGTTGGTGTCGCGGAGCGTCTCGAGAACCTTGGTGTTGCGACGCAGGTAGTCCAGGAGTTCGCGCTCGAAGCGCAGGACATCCGAGACCTCGATCGTGTCGAGCTTGCCGTTCGTTCCGGCCCAGATCGAGACGACCTGCTCCTCGACGGGGTACGGGGAGTACTGCGGCTGCTTGAGCAGCTCGGTCAGACGCGCACCACGGGAGAGCTGACGACGCGAAGCCGCGTCGAGGTCGGACGCGAACATTGCGAACGCCTCGAGGGAGCGGTACTGCGCGAGCTCCAGCTTCAGCGTTCCGGAGACCTTCTTGATCGACTTGACCTGCGCGTCACCACCGACTCGCGAGACCGAGATACCCACGTCGACCGCCGGACGCTGGTTGGCGTTGAAGAGGTCGGACTGGAGGAAGATCTGGCCGTCGGTGATCGAGATCACGTTGGTCGGGATGTATGCCGAGACGTCGTTGGCCTTGGTCTCGATGATCGGGAGACCCGTCATGGAACCTGCGCCGAGCTCGTCGGACAGCTTCGCGCAACGCTCGAGCAGACGCGAGTGCAGGTAGAAGACGTCACCCGGGTATGCCTCGCGGCCCGGCGGACGGCGAAGGAGCAGGGAAACGGCACGGTAGGCCTCGGCCTGCTTCGACAGGTCATCGAAGATGATGAGGACGTGCTTGCCGCCGTACATCCAGTGCTGACCGATGGCCGAACCCGTGTAGGGGGCGAGGTACTTGAAGCCGGCGGGGTCGGATGCCGGAGCCGCCACGATCGTGGTGTACTCCAGGGCTCCGGCCTCTTCGAGCGCGCCCTTCACCGAAGCGATGGTCGAGCCCTTCTGGCCGATGGCGACGTAGATGCAGCGGACCTGCTTGTTGACGTCGCCCGACTCCCAGTTGGCCTTCTGGTTGATGATCGTGTCGATCGCGATGGCCGTCTTGCCGGTCTGGCGGTCGCCGATGATCAGCTGACGCTGGCCACGGCCGACGGGGATCATCGCGTCGATCGCCTTGATGCCGGTCTGCATCGGCTCGTGCACCGACTTACGCTGCATGACGCCGGGCGCCTGCAGCTCGAGAGCGCGGACGCTCTCGGTCTCGATGGCGCCGAGGCCGTCGATCGGGGTACCGAGCGGGTCGACCACGCGGCCGAGGTAGCCGTCGCCGACCGGGACCGAGAGGACCTCGCCCGTGCGGGTGACTTCCTGGCCGGCCTCGACACCGGTGAACTCGCCGAGGACGACGACACCGATCTCGTGCTCGTTCAGGCTCTGTGCGAGTCCCTTGGTGCCGTCGGCGAAGATGACGAGCTCGTTCGCCATGACGCCGGGAAGTCCCTCGACGTGCGCGATGCCGTCTGCGGCGTCGATGACGGTGCCGACCTCCGTCGCCCCGGCCCCGGAGGGCTCGTATGCTGCGGCGAAGTCCTTCAGCGCGTCACGGATGACGTCGGGGCTGATCGATAGTTCTGCCATTGTCTTCCCTTTGTATCTGGGTGCGCGGTTCCCCGCGCGAAGTCGTGTTAGCCCGCGAGCTTCTGGCGAAGGTCTGCGAGTCGTGCGGAGATGCTGCCGTCGATGACGTCATCGGCGATCTGCACACGCAGACCTCCGACCACGGCAGGGTCGATGACGACGTTGAGGGACACCTGGCCGTCGTAGCGACGAGACAGCGAGTCACTGAGACGTGCTCGCTGCGCATCGGTGAGCGGAGCCGCGGTGTGCACCGTGGCGACCACGCGACCGCGCTGGCTGGAGACGATGCTCATCGCCCGGTTCAGCAGTCGCCGCACGCGGCGCTCACGCGGCTGACGCACGAGCGACGTGATGATCAGCGTCGACGCAGCGCTCGTGGAGCCTTCGGCCAGGAGGCGCTCGACGAGCGCAGCCTTGGCGTCTTCTCCGCCGAGGCGGCTGCCCAGGGCGAGTTCGAGCTCGGGGTTGGCGGCGATCACGCGGGAGAAGCTGAAGAGCTCCCCCTCGATGTCCGCGCCCGGCTCGGCGATCGCAGCAGCGCGGATCGCGAGCTCCTCGACACCGTCGACGAGCTCACCCGCGTTGGACCAGCGCTCCGCGACGACCGTCTTCAGAACGCTCTGAGCGTCTGCGGAGAACCCGCCGAACACCGCGGCGACGACGTCCTGTCGTGCCGCGGCGGGAGCAGAGGGATCAGCAAGCGCGCCGCTCAGCTGAGACGACCCGCTCACGGCACGCGCGGCAGCGAGGAGCTCCCGTGCGGTGTCGAGAGTGACGCCCTTCGCTGCGGCAAGCGTCTGGATGGATGCCGCGAGTGCCTGAGTGGTCGCGCTGCCCATTACTGAGCCGCCTTCTCGGATGCCTCGAGGTCGGCGAGGAAGCGGTCGACG
>NZ_JBLVOH010000015.1:0-9611 GCF_053543675.1 Microbacterium umsixpiens | reverse complement strand
CGCACGGGCGTCGTCGGAGAGCGTCTCGCCGACCACGCCGCCGGCGAGGTCGATGGCGAGCGTTCCGACCTCGCTGCGCAGCGAGACGAGAGCGGTCTGCCGCTCGGCCTCGATCTGCGTGTGCGCGGTGGCGGTGATGCGTGCGGCCTCGGTGGACGCGGCATCCTTCGCCTCGGCGACGATCTTCTTGCCGTCCTCACGGGCGGCCTCGCGGATCTCTCCGGCCTCGGTACGCGCCTCAGCGAGCTGACGCGTGTACTCCTCGAGTGCCGCCTCCGCCTGCTTCTGCGCCTCGTCGGCCTTGGCGATGTTGCCCTCGATGGCGGCGGACCGCTCGTCGAGCATCTTCGTGAGCCGGGGAAGGGCGACCTTCCAGACCACGATGAGGATGACGATGAACCAGAGGCCCGACCAGATGATGTCGTACCACGCAGGGATGAGGGGGTTGTTCGGCTCACCCTCTGCTGCGAGGTTCGTGACAAGAGCGTTCAGCATCCTGTCTCCTTCAGAAGTCGGTGAGGATTACGGGAAGGGGATGAATGCGACGGCGATGCCGACGAACGCAAGCGCCTCGGTGAAGGCGATACCGATCCACATGAGGACCTGGAGACGACCGGCCAGCTCGGGCTGACGGGCGACGCCCTCGATGGTCTTGCCGACGACGATGCCGACGCCGATGGCCGGGCCGATGGCTGCGAGGCCGTAGCCGACAGCTCCGAGGTGACCGTTGATTTCAGCGAGAACCGTAGTAGCGTCCACGGGGTTTTCCTTTCGTTGGGTGGGAAGGCTGATGCCTGCCCGCTCAGTGCTCTTCTGCGACCGCGAGCTGGATGTAGACCGCGGTGAGGACGGTGAAGACGTATGCCTGGAGGACGGCGACCAGGATCTCGAAGAGAGTGAAGGCGCCGCCGAAGGCGAGAGTTCCGACACCGAGCGCGGCCCAGCCGCCGCCTGCGGTGAAGAAGAAGAACTGGGTCGCGGAGAACGCGAGGACCAGGATCATGTGCCCCACGACGAGGTTCATGAGAAGACGCAGCGTCAACGTGACCGGACGCAGGATGAACGTCGAGATGAGCTCGATGATCGCGACGATCGGCATCGCGGCGACCGGCACGCCCTGCGGGAACAGGGAGTTCTTGAAGAACTTGAGGCCGTGGCGCTTGATTCCCGCGTAGATGAAGGTCACGTAGCTGACCACGGCGAGCGTCAGCGGCACCGCGACGATCGCCGTTCCCGGCATGTTCAGGAACGGGATGATTCCCGTGATGTTCATGAACAGCACCATGAAGAAGATGGTGGTGAGGATCGGCAGGAAGCGATCGCCGTCCTTGCGACCGAGCATGTCGTGGGCGACGTTGGTTCGAACGAAGCCGAGCCCCATCTCCACCAGGCTCTGGAAGCGTCCGGGGACGACCTTCATGCGGCGGGTGCCGAGCCAGAGGATGAGAACCACGGCGATCACCGCGAGCAACTGGACCAGGTGGATCCGGTTGACGGGGATCGGGCCTACGTGGAAGAGGATCTCCGGAAAGAAATCGTCGATCGAAGGGCCGTGGAACTCGCCGTCGGAGGCAAGTCGGGGGGTCAGGGTCGCAGCAAGATTAAACAGCGCGGGCTCCAGCTTCGGGGCACCGGTCTAAACCGGGGCGACGATGGTCGGTGTGCAATCAGCGCAAGCGCTCGCGGGCGAGCGGCGGGCACGTTTCAACAGTATCAGAATCTGAGGGTCCCCTAAGACCGCGGGCCGCCGTCGACGGGTCCTTCGTCGATGTGATTCGCGTTGCCGGGGGCGCGGTCCTCGGGCACCTCGGTCGGCAGCGTGGTGTCGCTCACGTTCGGAAGTCGCATACGGGTGAGCACGATCACATCGATCGCGAGCGACATCAGCACGCCGGCCACGATCGAGAGGAAGAACACCATCGGCTCCAGCCACGGCTGACCCGCGAGCAGGATCATCGCGACGACGAACAGTCCGAGCTTGAGGAGCCAACCACCCAGGACGATGGCGAAGAACAGCTGCACGTAGATCGGGTCGCCGTACCAACGGTTGGCGATGAGGATGCTAATGCCGGTGATCGCCAGGAACACGGCGGCCAGCAGCACGCCCAGCAGCCCGCTGACGAGTCCCTCTCCCCCGGCGACGGCATAGCCGACACCGCCCGCGACGATCGCGAGTACCGCGGTGGCGACCGCCGACCAGATGAGGGTGCGACGCAGGATCGGCGTGCTGGAAACGGGGCTCGGGCTCATCAGGACTCCACGGGTGTCGGGTCGGTGTCGGCGGCCGCTGCGCTCTTCCTGCGGCGGGTGGGGCTCAGGGTGACGACGAGGCAGGCGGCGATGCCCACGACGCCGAAGCCGACGCCGGGAAGGTACTGGCCGGGCCAGTCCTCCCGTGCACCGACGTACATCAGCAGGACGGCGAGCGAGATGACGGCCGTCCACGCGTAGAAGATGAGGACAGCGTCGCGGTCGCGGTGGCCGAGATCCAGCATCCGGTGATGCAGGTGCTTGCGATCGGGTGAGAACGGCGACCGGCCGGCGCTCATGCGGCGGAGCACCGCCAGACCGAAGTCGAGCAGCGGCAGCAGGACCACCAGCAGCGGGAGCAGGATCGGGAGGAAGGCACCGATCAGCTGCGAGCGGCCGAGACGCTCGGGGTCCAATGCCGACGGGTCCATCTGACCGGTGATGGAGATCGCCGAGGTCGCCATCAGCAGACCGATGACCAGTGCGCCCGAATCCCCCATGAACAGCTTCGCCGGGCTCCAGTTCAGCGGCAGGAATCCGAGGCAGGCACCGATCAGGACCGCGGCGAGGAACGTGGAGAGGTTGAAGTAGCTCGAGGCTCCGGAGTCACGCGTGAAGATGTAGGAGTACGCGAAGAACACGCCGTTCGAGATGAGACACACCCCGGCGACCAGCCCGTCGAGTCCGTCGATGAAGTTCACCGCGTTCATCACGATGACGATCGCGAACATGGTGATCGTGATGCTCAGCCAGCTGGAGACCACGATGAGGTCCCCGAACGGGAGCGACAGGATCTGCAGTCCGCCGCCCACGGTGATGAGCCCGGCGGCCAGGAATTGCGCGCCGAGCTTGATCATCCAGTCGATGTCCCAGAGATCGTCCACCACGCCGATGATCGCGATCAGCAGCGAGGCGCCCAGGATCGACCACATCGTCTGCGGGGGGATCCAGATGCTCTGGAAGAACGGGTTGATCGCCGAGAACCCGAAGGCGGCGGCGATGCCGAGGAAGATCGCCACACCGCCGAGGCGGGGCGTGGGCGTGGTGTGCACGTCGCGCTCGCGGATGCCGGGGTACAGCTTGAACCGGAGGCTGAGTCGCCAGACCGCCCAGGTCAGCGCGAACGTGATCGCTGCCGTGAGGATGACCGTGGCGAGATACTGCTTCACGAATCCGCGTCCTGCGGCTCCTCCGCATGCACATGCTCCGCGTCCTGCGGCTCCTCGGGTTCGAGCAGATCGCCGAGCACCTCCTGCAGCTGCTCGCGCGTCACCGCACCGTCTCGGAGGATGCGAACAGTGCCGGGCTCGGCATCCGCACTCCGACGGACCAGAGACGTGGCGTCGACGATGGTGGAGGCGATGCCGTCCTTGCTCAGACCATCGGCGAGGTACACGGCGACGCTGTCGCCCAGCATCTGCTCCGCGTCCGAGGCCGAGATGGCGGCGGGCTGGCCGGTGAGATTGGCGCTGGACACGGCGAGCGGTCCGGTCTCGGCCAGCAGCTCCAGTGCCACGCGCCCCTCCGGCATCCGCACCGCGACCGTCCCGAGCGTCTCCCCGAGATCCCACACCAGAGAGGGCTGGGCGGGGAGCACGATCGTGAGACCGCCGGGCCAGAACGCCTCGATGAGACGTTCGACAGGCTCGGGGACGGACTCGGCCAGGGCTGCGAGCGTCTCCTTCGTGCCGATCAGAACGGGCGGCGGCTGATCACGGCCGCGCCCCTTCGCATCGAGCAGCCGCTGGACGGCGGCCGGGGAGAAGGCGTCGGCAGCGACGCCGTACACGGTGTCTGTGGGCATGACGATGAGTTCGCCACGGCCGATCGCCTGGCGCGCATGGCGCATGCCGGCGAGCAGCTGCGAGTCATCGCGGCAGTCGAAGATGGTTGACATGACGGTTCGATTCTATGCGGCGCGGGGGCTGCCGATGCTCAGAGGGAGCTGATCAGGGCCTGAGCGCCGTGGTGGTGCGGTCCCGCAGGGTGAGGTCGCGATGCGTCGCCGGAGCGCGCCAGCCGTCCGCGGCGAGGATGTCCCTGATCGATTCCCCCTGCAGCTCGCCGTGCTCGATGACGAGAAGACCACCGGGGTGCAGGAGCGCGAGCGCCCGAGAACTGAGCACTCGCACGATGTCCAGGCCGTCCTCTCCCCCGTACAGCGCCATCGCGGGGTCGAAGAGTCGCACCTCCGGATCGCGCGGGATCGCGGCGTCCGGCACATAGGGCGGGTTCGAGATGACGACCGATGCCGTGCCGTCGAGTTCGGGGAAAGCCTCCCCCAGATCGGACAGCACGAGCGTCAGGTTGTCGACGCCGGCGACGTTCCGGCTGGCCCACGCGTGCGCCTCCTCGGACAGCTCGGCGGCGAAGACGCGGGCGTGCGGCCCCTCCGTCGCCATCGCGAGAGCGATCGCACCGCTGCCGGTGCCGAGGTCCACGCCGATCGGCTCGGGCTCCGCGGAGTTCAGCAGCGCATCGATCGCATACTGCACCACCGTCTCGGTCTCCGGCCGCGGGACGAACACACCGGGCCCCACCGCCAGCTCGAGGTGGCGGAAGGGGGCGGTCCCGGTGATGTGCTGCAGCGGCTCGCGCGCGGCTCGGCGCGTCACCAGACCCTCCAGGGCGCCCGCCGTCTCGTCGTCGACGTCGTCGCCGCGGATGACCGCGGCCTGCACCTCGCCGCGTCGCCGACCGAGCACATGGCCCGCGAGCAGCTCCGCGTCGACCAGAGGATCGGGGACGCCGACATCGGCCAGGCGCTGAGCAGCGGCACGGACGAGCGCCGCGAGAGAGGTGTCGGACATGGGTTCCAGCGTAGAGCGCGCACGGCTGTCACAATGCCCCCGCCCACAGGGCCCTCCCCTAGGCTGGACCGGCAGCGACCCCCGCACAGGAAGGCTCCTCATGCCCGGCATCCACTCCGACATCACGACCGCTTTCGGCAACACGCCGCTCGTGCGTCTGAACCGCGTGACCGAGGGCCTCGGGGCCACCGTGCTCGCCAAGCTCGAGTACTACAATCCGGCATCGAGCGTGAAGGATCGCATCGGCATCGCGATGATCAACGCCGCAGAGGCATCGGGCGAGCTGAAGCCCGGTGGCACGATCGTGGAGTCGACGAGTGGCAACACCGGCATCGCCCTCGCGATGGTGGGCGCCGCCCGCGGTTACCGGGTCATCCTGACGATGCCTGCCTCCATGTCCAAGGAGCGCCGTGTGCTGCTCAAGGCCTTCGGCGCGGAGATCGTGCTCACCGATCCCACCAAGGGCATGAGCGGTGCGATCGAGGAGACCAAGCGCATCGTCTCGGAGACGCCCGGCGCGATCTGGATCCGTCAGTTCGAGAACCCCGCCAACCCTCAGATCCACCGCGAGACCACGGCGCAGGAGATCCTCCGCGACACCGACGGTGGGGTCGACATCTTCATCGCAGGAGTCGGCACCGGCGGGACGGTGACGGGAACCGGGCAGGCCCTCAAGGCCGCGAAGCCGGGCATCCAGGTCATCGCCGTCGAGCCCAAGGACTCCCCTGTGCTCAGCGAAGGCCACCCCGGACCGCACAAGATCCAGGGCATCGGGCCGAACTTCGTCCCCGACGTGCTCGACCGCGATGTGCTCGATGAGATCATGACCGCGGAGTTCGACGAGTCGCTGCGGGTCGCCCGGGAGCTCGCCGCGAAAGAGGGCCTGCTCGTCGGCATGTCGTCCGGCGCGGCCGTCGCCGCGGCGCTCAAGGTCGCCGCGCGCCCCGAGAACGACGGCAAGACCATCGTCGTCGTGATCCCGGACACCGGTGAGCGCTACCTCTCCACCGCGCTGTTCGAGGACCTGCGCGAAGACTGAGACGTCGATGGGCATGATCGGACGAATGCGCGAGGACGTCGCGGCGGCTCGCCTGCGTGACCCCGCCGCACGCAGCGCCGTCGAGGTCGCTCTGCTGTACCCGGGGCTCCACGCCATCTGGGCGCACCGCGTCTCGCACGCGCTCTGGCGACGCCGACTGCGATTGCTCGCGCGCGCGGGCTCGCAGCTGTCGCGCTGGCTGACCGGGATCGAGATCCATCCCGGCGCGCGCATCGGCCGTCGGTTCTTCATCGATCACGGCATGGGCGTCGTGATCGGCGAGACCAGTGTGATCGGCGATGACGTGATGCTCTACCACGGTGTGACTCTCGGCGGACGGACGCGCACCTCCGGCAAACGCCACCCCACGCTCGGCGACGGAGTGGCGGTCGGTGCCGGTGCGAAGGTCCTCGGCCCCATCACGATCGGCCCCGGCTCCGTCATCGGCGCGAACGCCGTGGTCACCCGTGATGCTCCAGCGGACAGCATCCTCGTCGGGGTTCCGGCGAAGCCGCGCCAGCGCAATACCGGCGAGGACACCAGGGCACTGCTCACCGCGCCGGACTACGCGATCTGAGCGGCGCCGGGCCCGGACAGCCTAGCGGCGTGTGGTCTTGACGGCCTCCACCTTCTTGCGAAGGAAGATGAGAGGAAGCAGGACGCTGCCGAGAGCGGTGATGAGCCACACGATCACCGAGCCGAGAAGCCAGCCGGTGAGGTCGGTGATGCGCAGTCCTCCAATGGGCAGCAGCACCACGATGATGAGCGAGATCAGCGTCGAGAAGATGCCGATGCCGCCCATGAGCACGGGCGCGTAGCGCGTGGCCATCTTGCCCACCCACGGCGCGAGGACGCTCTGCAGGATCGCGAAGATCAGTATGCAGATGACGAAGCCCCACCACTTGTCCCACTCGATCTGGAACCCGTCGAGGGCGAGGTCGGCGGCGATCAGGCCGAGACCGGCCGACACGACGTACATGAGGCCGCGGAACAGAAGTGTGATCACGGCCCGAGCATAGCGCTCGAGCGGCGCGTCAGGAGTCGGAACCGACCGCGGCGAGCCGCGCTTCCTCGTCTGCCGTGATCGCACTATCGATCAGCGGATCGAGCGCTCCGTCCATGACCTGATCGAGGTTGTACGCCTTGAAGCCCGTGCGGTGATCCGCGATGCGGTTCTCAGGGAAGTTGTAGGTGCGGATGCGCTCAGAGCGGTCCATGCCTCGGATCTGCGATCGGCGGGCATCGGATGCCGCGGCGTCCAGCTCCTCCTGCTGACGCGCAAGCAGACGGGCACGCAGCACGCGCATACCCGCCTCGCGGTTCTGCAGCTGGGACTTCTCGTTCTGCATCGACACGACGATGCCGGTCGGCACGTGAGTGATGCGTACCGCGGAATCGGTCGTGTTCACCGACTGCCCACCCGGACCGGACGAACGGAACACATCGATCTTGAGGTCGTTCTGGTCGATGTGGATCTCTTCGGGCTCGTCGACCTCGGGGAAGACGAGCACGCCGGTCGTCGACGTGTGGATGCGCCCCTGCGACTCCGTCGCGGGCACACGCTGCACGCGGTGCACGCCCCCCTCGTACTTCAGGTGCGCCCACACACCCTGGGCGGGGTCCGTCGAGGATCCCTTGATCGCGACCTGAACATCCTTGTAGCCGCCGAGGTCGGACTCGTTGCGCTCGAGCAGCTCGGTCTTCCACCCCTTGGACGCCGCGTACTGGATGTACATGCGCAGCAGGTCGGCGGCGAACAGCGCAGACTCCGCGCCACCCTCCCCCGCCTTGATCTCCATGATCACGTCGCGGGCATCGTCCGGGTCGCGCGGGATCAGCAGGCGCCGCAGGCGTTCCTGTGCGGTCTGCAGCTCCTCTTCCATCGCCGGGATCTCGGCCGCGATCGACTCGTCCTCCCGCGCGAACTCGCGCGCGGTCTCCAGATCATCGGTCGCCGCGATCCAGGCCTCATACGCGGCGACGATGCGAGACAGCTCGGCGTAGCGACGGTTCACGCGCTTCGCGCGGGCAGCGTCGGCGTGCACCGCCGGGTCGGAGAGTTCCTCCTGCACCCGGCGATGCTCGTCGATCAGAGTCTGGACGGACTCGAACACGGCTCAGCCGCTCAGCGGATGTTGTTGTCGTGCCCGTGCGCGCCCGAGGGAAGCGTCGGGATCGACTTCTGCATCTGCACGAGGAACTCGACGTTCGAGTTGGTCTCCTTGAGCTTGCCGAGGACCACCTCGAGAGCCTGCTGCTGGTCGAGGCCGGCGAGGGCACGACGCAGCTTCCACGTGATCTTGACCTCGTCGGCCGAGAGCAGCATCTCTTCGCGACGGGTGCTCGACGCGTTCACGTCGACCGCAGGGAAGATGCGCTTGTCGGCGAGGGCGCGGGACAGGCGCAGCTCACTGTTGCCGGTGCCCTTGAACTCCTCGAAGATGACCTCGTCCATCTTGGAACCGGTCTCGACCAGCGCCGTGGCGAGGATCGTGAGGGATCCGCCGTTCTCGATGTTGCGCGCCGCTCCGAAGAACCGCTTGGGCGGGTACAGCGCCGACGCGTCGACGCCACCGGAGAGCACGCGGCCCGATGCCGGGGCAGCCAGGTTGTACGCACGGCCGAGGCGGGTGATCGAGTCGAGCAGCACGACGACGTCGCGTCCGAGCTCGACCAGTCGCTTCGCACGCTCGATGGCGAGCTCGGCGACCGTGGTGTGGTCTTCGGCCGGACGATCGAACGTCGAGGCGATGACCTCGCCCTTGACCGAACGCTCCATGTCGGTGACCTCTTCGGGGCGCTCGTCGACGAGCACGACCATGAGGTGGACCTCGGGGTTGTTCTGCGCGATGGCGTTCGCGATCTGCTGCAGCACGATCGTCTTGCCCGCCTTGGGCGGCGCGACGATGAGACCGCGCTGGCCCTTGCCGACCGGGGCGACCAGGTCGATGATGCGCTGGGTGAGCTTCTCGGGGGCCGTCTCCATGCGGAGGCGCTCCTGCGGGTACAGCGGGGTGAGCTTGCCGAACTCCACGCGGGTGGCGGCGTCGTCGACCGACAGACCGTTGATCGAGTCGACCTTGACCAGCGCGTTGTACTTCTGACGACCCTGCTGCTCGCCCTCGCGAGGCTGCTTGATCGAGCCGACGACCGCGTCGCCCTTGCGGAGGTTGTACTTCTTCACCTGGCCGAGCGAGACGTACACGTCGCTGGGGCCGGCGAGGTATCCGGTGGTGCGCACGAACGCGTAGTTGTCGAGCACGTCGAGGATTCCGGCGATCGGGATCAGGACGTCGTCCTCGCCGATCTCGGTGTCGAACTCGTCGGTCGGGACGCCGCTGCGACGCTTGTTGCGCTGACGGTTGCGGTTGTTGCCGCCGGCCTGATCGTCATCGGCCGCGGGCTGTGCCTGCTGCTCCTGCGCTGAGCCGTTCTGTCCACGCCCACGGTTGCGGCTGCGGCTGCGGTTGCGACCGCGGCCACCCTGCTCCTCGCCTCCGTCGGAGTCGTCG
>NZ_JBLVOH010000014.1:52452-53551 GCF_053543675.1 Microbacterium umsixpiens | reverse complement strand
GGAGGACATCACGATGACGTTCTCGGGCGAGCTCCTCGTGCTCGATGAGTCTCTCACCGGGGCCGTCGTCCTGGTCGTCGATGCTTCGGGCGAGGACTGGGTCGCCGGCGACGTCACAGTGGCCGGACGCACGGTCACCGCGTCGCTCGCACCCGGGCTGCCGACCGGCGGCTACCAGGTGCGTTGGCAGGTCGTCTCGGAAGACGGTCACCCCATCGCGGGGGTCATCCCCTTCACCGTGGGAGACGCCGATCCGATGGCACAGACATCGGACACCGGCGATGCGACGGCCGCGCCCGCGGACACTTCGGAGCAGACGGATCAGAACGCAGAATCGGGCGGCGCGCTCAGAGTGCTGCTCATCGGCGCGGGCGGGGCGGCCACAGCCGTCCTGATCCTCGTGCTCATTCGATTCCTCCGCCGTCCTCGGACGGCAGCCGCACCGCCGGAGACCGGCGGCCCTGCGGCAGATGACCTGTGAAAGGCACCATTGTGAACACCAGAAACCTCCCCCGACTCGCAGCAGTGATCGCGGTCTCCCTCCTCGCTCTGACCGGGTGCACTCCGGAGAAGGCACCTGCCGAGACCGAGAACCGCCCTGCCGGAGACTCCGTCAGGATCGAAGACTCCTGGGTGAAATCCGCCGAACAAGGCATGTCCGCGGCGTTCGGGACCCTCGTCAACACGGGCGACCACGATGCGACCGTGGTTTCCGTCACCTCTGCGGCCTCGACCATGCTCGAGTTGCACGAGACGGTCGAGAACGACGCCGGCGAGATGGTGATGCGCGAGATCGACGGCGGATTCGTGATCCCCGCCGGCGGGCAGCTCGCGCTGGAGCCGGGGGCGAACCACATCATGATGATGGACCTGACCGGCCCGCTCGCCGCGGGAACCGATGTCTCCTTCACCCTCACGTTCGATGACGACTCCACCTACGAGTTCACCGCCCCCGTGAAGGACTACTCGGGCGCGAACGAGAACTACGAGGGCGGCGACGAGCACGACGGCATGGATCACTGATGACGGCGCCCGTTGAGGGCGCCCGCTCCCCCCGCACCGGGTCGACCCGGCGGCAGTTCCTCCTCGGAGGAGCTGT
>NZ_JBLVOH010000014.1:51230-52414 GCF_053543675.1 Microbacterium umsixpiens | reverse complement strand
GGTCGCGGCCGTCGGAGCGGACCTCGCCCTGAATCGACCGGACGCCACGCCGGAACCCGCATCCGTGCCGATGAACGGAGACGAGACCGTGCCGTTCTTCGGCGCCCATCAGGCCGGTATCGACACCGCTGCCCAGGCCCACGGCGTCTTCGTCGGGCTGGACCTCCACGACGATGTCGACCGAGATGCCCTCGCCCGACTCATGCGACTCCTGACCGACGACGCGGCGCGCCTCACGCAAGGGCTCCCCGCCCTCGCCCCCTCCGAGCCGGAACTCGCCTCGTCGCCGGCGCGCCTCACGGTCACGTTCGGCGTCGGTCCGGGCTTCGTCGGGCGAGCGGGAGGTTCGACCCCCGCATGGCTCGCGCCCCTCCCCGCGTTCGGTGTGGATCGGCTGCGCCCGGAGTTCTCGGACGGCGACCTCCTGCTGCAGATCGCCGGCGACGATCCCCTGACGGTGGCGCACGCCACGCGGATGCTGCTGAAGGACGCGCGCGGCTTCGCGAGTATCCGCTGGACCCAGCAGGGATTCCGTCGCGCCTATGGGACGGAGCGGCCCGGAACGACCATGCGCAATCTGTTCGGACAGGTGGACGGGACCACCAACCCGCAGCCCGGCACCGAGGACTTCGATCGCGTCGTGTGGATCGACGAGGGAGTGCTCGCCGGCGGCACCGGGATGGTGATCCGCAGAATCCGGATGGACCTCGACAAGTGGGACCGCCTCGACCGGAGCGGACGCGATGCTTCGGTGGGCAGGACACTCGCCAACGGTGCCCCCCTCACAGGAAGCGAGGAGTTCGACGAACCAGACTTCGAGGCGAAGACCGCGATCGGCTTCCCGGTCATCCCGCAGTTCGCGCACATCCGGCGCGCCCGCGGCGAAGGGGCCGAGCGCATCTTCCGACGCGCGTACAACTACGACGAGCGGCCGGCCGGTGCGGAGGTCTCGGAGTCCGGGCTGCTGTTCGTCTCGTTCCAGGCCGACATCGAACGGCAGTTCATCCCGATGCAGCAGCGCCTCGACGAACTCGACCTCCTCAACGAATGGACGACCCCGATCGGGTCCGCCGTGTTCGCGATCCCGCCCGGCTGCACGGAGGGCGGGTTCATCGGGGACACTCTTTTGAGGGGACGATGATCCGGGCGTGAACGGTGCGGACGCCTGGTTCCGGCGACCGAGT
>NZ_JBLVOH010000014.1:50490-51210 GCF_053543675.1 Microbacterium umsixpiens | reverse complement strand
CCGAGTCGCCGGGATCAGGTGTCCGCCGGTACGCCCGTAGGGAGCGTGCACACCCGTCGGGAGAAGCGCCGTGCTACGGCCGCCGCCCAGGGAATCCGTCCGACAGGTGAACCGATCCGTCGAGGGGCACGCCCGGGCAGCAGCTCCCGGGCACGAAAAAACCCCCGGAAGACCGGGGGTTTGTCTGTGCGCGATACTGGGATCGAACCAGTGACCTCTTCCGTGTCAGGGAAGCGCGCTACCGCTGCGCCAATCGCGCCCGTTGGGGCTATTCAGTTTTACCGTGAGGTGGCGACGGGATTCGAACCCGTGTAAACGGCTTTGCAGGCCGGTGCCTAGCCGCTCGGCCACGCCACCGTGTGGATTGACCCCACGTGCGAAGAGTCTTCCGAAGAAGACCCTCTGCACTCGAGCGGATGACGAGACTCGAACTCGCGACCCCAACCTTGGCAAGGTTGTGCGCTACCAACTGCGCTACATCCGCATTTCGTTCCCGGTTGTCCCGGGCACTCATGAAACATTAGCCGAAGATTCCCCCTCCGCCAAACCCGCAGCGAATCTCGCGCGTGTCTCACAGAGTGGTCCGTACGGCCTCTGAGCGTCGGGTAGTATCGGTTGACGTACCCCACGGGTATGGGCGATTGGCGCAGTTGGTAGCGCGCTTCCTTCACACGGAAGAGGTCATCGGTTCGAGTCCGGTATCGCCCACCAGAGAAGCGC
>NZ_JBLVOH010000014.1:45676-50470 GCF_053543675.1 Microbacterium umsixpiens | reverse complement strand
GGGGGGGGCTTCCGACATTCGCAGCCCGGCGTCCAGCTTCCGCTCCCCTCCCCCGGACGCGGCCTCGCTGAGGATCGCAGCGCGGATCAGTGCCTCGCCGCGAGCTCGCTCCCGGATGCAGGCAGAACAGCCGCGCGGCGAGCCCGCACGAGCATGAGGTACGACAGGCCGGCCAGCGCAGCCGAGACCGTCGTCACGATCCCGAGCGGCAGAATGCTCGACGCACCCGCGATGCCGACGAACGGTGCCGCGATGCCGCCGAACCCGAATCGCGCCACGCCTAGGAGCGACGAAGCCGTTCCCGCCGACTGCGGATGCTCGCTGAGCGCGAGGGTGGTCGCGGGCGGCGAGGCGATGGCCACTCCGCCGGCGAGTGTGAAGAGCGCGGCGAGCACGGCCCACAGTGGCAGCAGCGTCAGACCTGCCAGCAGCAGTCCGAGCGCGCCGGCCGCCGTGACGACGACTCCGACCGCGAGAGTGCCCCTCACGCTCCACCGTTCCGCCGCGCGACCGGCGAGGTAGCCGCACACCATGAACCCGGCGGAGTTCGCACCGAAGGCCGCGGCATACCCCTGCGGTGTGAGCCCGTACACGTCCTGCAGCACGAAGGTCGCACCGGCGAGGTAGGCGAACAGGGCCGCGTACAGGAAGCCCTGATTCAGGACGGCTCCCAGGAAGACCCGGTCGCTCAGCAGAGTACGGAAGTCGTGCAGCGCGTTGCGGAGGCCTCCTGAGCTGCGCTGCTCGACCGGCAACGTCTCCCCGAAGAGGAACACCGTGGCAGCCAGGATCGCGACGCCGGCGATGGCGAGGAAGACGAACAGGCCCCGCCAATCGGTGAAAGCCGTGAGCACGCCACCGAGCAGTGGCCCGATGATCGCCGCCAACGCGCCGACGACCGTGAGGCGCCCGTAGAAGCGGATCAGCTGACCACCCGCGTACACGTCGCGTCCCACGGCATTGGCGATGACGATGCCGACGCCGCCGGCAAGCCCTTGGACCAGGCGAGCGACGATCAGGAACTCGACCGTCGGGCTGAACGCACAGAGGAGCGATGTCACCGCGTACGCGACGATGCCGACCAGCAGGACGCGACGCCGCCCGAGCCGGTCCGACAGCGGTCCCGCCGTCAGCTGTCCGACCGCGAGTCCGATGAGGCACGCCGTGACCGTGAGCTGCGCGACGGAAGTCGCCGAGCCGAGGTCGCGAGTGAGCGCAGGAAGAGCCGGGAGGTAGAGGTCCATCGAGATCGGACCGAACACGGTCAGGACCAGAAGCAGTGCGGGCAGGAGCCGCCGAGAGAGCGCGACAGGTGGTGTCATGGGTTCCAGCGTCCACCGGTCCGCCGAAGGGCGGGAGTCCCGGACGAAGGGTGTACCGACGGGGAACCCGTCGTCACCGCGGGCGGACCGGCGGCCGGAGATCGCGAGGTCGCCGGACCACCCGTGACACCGAGAGGTGCCCTCTCAGGGCGTCCCTTCCCGCGCGCATCGGATCTACGCTGACCTGATGGACAATCGAGCAGAGGTCCGCGAGTTCCTGATGACCCGGCGCGCCCGCGTGACCCCGGAGGCAGCCGGTCTCACCGCCGGGAGCAACCGGCGCGTCGACGGATTGCGTCGAAGTGAGGTCGCGCTCCTCGCCGGAGTCTCCGTCGAGTACTACTCCAAGCTCGAACGCGGTGCCATCGCCGGCGCTTCCTCCTCAGTCCTGGAGGCGGTGTCGCGCGCGCTCCAGCTCAACGACGCCGAGCATGCGCACCTGCTCGACCTCGCTCGCGCCGCAGACGGCATTCCCTCTTCCGGACGCGCTCGACGCCGCACGGCGAAGGCGGGAGCTCCGCGACCCAGCCTGCAGTGGGCGCTGGATTCCGTGACGGAGGCGGTGGCGTTCGTCCGCGACCAGCGGCAGAACCTCATCGCCACGAATGCGCTCGGCCGCGCCTTCTATTCACCGGTGATCGGCGACGGCGGGCGGGTCCCCAACCTGGCCCGATTCCAGTTCCTCGACCCCGCAGCGCGGGAGTTCTACCCCGACTGGGATCTCTTCGCCGAGATGTGCGGCGCCGTCATCCGCGCCGAGGCGGGCCGCGACCCGCACGACAAGGGCATCCAGGACCTCGTCGGCGAGCTCTCCACACGCAGTGAGGCATTCCGCACGCTCTGGGCGGCGCACAACGTGCGCACGCACGGTTCGGGCATCAAGCGCTTCACTCATCCGGTCGTCGGCGAGTTGACCCTCGTCTACGAAGAGCTCGCGCTCACGGCCGAACCGGGCCAGGTGATGCTGATCTACAGCGCTGAGCCCGGCTCACCCTCCGCCGAACGACTCCGACTCCTCGCTTCCTGGGGCGCGGACGCGACCGGGGCTACTCGAGCGGCACACGGATGACGCGGTCGTCGCCGTCGCCGGGTTCGCCGCGACCGTCGGTGTTGTTCGTGAGCACCCACAGCGAACCGTCGGGGGCGACCACGACATCACGAAGCCGTCCGTAGGCGTCGGTGAAGTGCTCGGCGGACGACGAGAGATCACCCAACGGCACCTCACGTAGCCGTTCACCCCGCAGGTTCGCGATGAAGACCGCGCCTTCCGCGATCGCCATGCCGCTCGGACTGGCGACATCCGGCGCCCACTGCTGGACCGGGTCGATGAACTCGTCGCGATCCGCAATGCCTTCGACGACGGGCCATCCGTAGTTCCCGCCGGGTTCGATGACGTTCAGCTCATCCCAGGTGTCCTGCCCGAACTCGCTCGCATACAGCGTCCCGACCTCATCCCACGCCAGCCCCTGCGGGTTGCGGTGACCGAGGCTGTAGACGGGCGATCCCGCGATGGGGTTGTCTGCCGGGACCTTGCCGTCGGGGGTTATGCGGAGGATCTTGCCCGACAGTGACCCCGGATCCTGCGCGCTGTCCCGGTCGCCCGCATCTCCCACCGTCACGTACAGCGTGCCGTCGGGGCCGAACGCGATGCGACCGCCGTTGTGATTCGACGCAGCGGCCAGGCCGTCGAGGATCGTCTCCGGCGCGCCGAGGCCGAGGGAGCCGGGTGCCCCGGTGAGGGGGAAGCGCTGCACGCGGTTCTCGTCCGCGCCGGTGGAGTACGCGTACAGATATCGCTCGTGCACGGCGATTCCGAGCAAGCCGCCTTCGCCACCCGGTTCGACGCCGTCGACCACCGCGACTTCGCGGACATCGCCGTCGTCCGACACCTCGACGATCCGGGCGCTGTCGCGTTCGCTGATCAGCGCCACCCCGTCGTGGAAGGCGATCGACCACGGGGCCGCCAGATTCTCGACGATCGTCGTCTCGGTTCCGGCGGAGACCGATCCCGAAGCGTCGGGAAGCCTCGAGGGCGACGGGGGTGCAGCCGTCGGTGCACACGCCGCAAGAGCGATCGACAGGGCCGACACGACGATCCACGCGATCGGGCCGCGCCGGGACCCGTCCACCATCTCCGCTCCCCTCGCCGCACTGGTCGTCACGGTCGCCTTCGCCGGCAGACGCGAACTCCCGCTTCCTTCGAGACTAGGCGCGTGATCCACGACGCAGAAGAGGTCTTTATCTGACAACTGTCAGATAGACTGGGGGCATGGATGCGAGGTCGCGACGTTCACGGGAGAGCCTCCGTCATGCGGTGCTCGAACTCGCCGGAGCGATGCCGGTCGCCGATGTCACCGTCTCCGCGATCTGTGCAGCGGCGGGTGTCACCAGAGACACCTTCTACCGGCACGCGGAGAGTCCGGTGCAGCTTCTCGCCGACGCGCTTTCCGCCGAGATCGACGCCGCCATGGAGATCCTGCCGCAGACCGATGCCATCGGCGATGGTGAACGAGCCCTCCTGGAGCACATCCGCCGACGGGCCTCGGTGTACCGCGGGGCGATGCAGCCCCTGCTGGCCGCCCCCGTCCGCAGCAACCTGGAGGCATCCATCCGTTCCGGCCTGCTGCTGTGGGCCGAGCTGCACTCGGAGATCGTTCCGCCCGTGTTCGCGGCGGACGCGTCCGCGATGCGGATCGCTGTGGCGTACGCCGCTGCGGGCACCGTGGGCGCGATCGAGGAGTGGCTGCGGAGCGACGACGACGACATCGACCGCGCCGTGAGACTGATCCTCGCGGCGTCACCGGAGTGGTGGCTGCGATGACGGCCACCGGACAAGGAGAGAACCAATGAAGGCCGCACTGTTCCACGCCAAGGAAGATCTGCGCATCGAAGACGTCCCCGAGCCCACGCCCGGGCCCGGACAGGTCAAGCTGCGCAACGCGTATGCGGGGATCTGCGGGTCGGACCTCCACGTCTACTACTCCCCCGAGGCCGCCGGACTCGATCTCGACCACCCGCACCCCGTGACGGGTTCGACACTGCCCCAGATCCTCGGCCACGAGTTCTCCGGTACCGTCGTCGAGCTCGGCGAGGGCGTGACGGGCGTCGCGGTGGGCGACCGGGTGGCTGTCTGGCCCATCTACTACTGCGGTGAATGCCCCGCCTGCCGTCGCGGCATGTTCAACGCCTGCCAGAAGATCGGCTTCCACGGGCTCAGCTCCGACGGTGGCGGCATGGCGGAGTTCACGACCGTCGACGCGACGAAGCTGCACTTGCTGCCGGAGAACGTCGATCTGCGCATGGGCGCCCTCGTCGAGCCGATGTCGGTCGCGTGGCATGCGGTCTCCCGCAGTGGCGTCGAGTCGGGCGGTACCGCGCTCATCGCAGGCGCCGGACCGATCGGCATCGGCGTGTGGTTCGCCCTGCGGGCCCGCGGCGTCGAGCGTGTGCTCGTCTCGGAGCCCAGTGCGGA